>JAYVDT010000313.1:0-4949 GCA_043749265.1 Rhodanobacteraceae bacterium
TTTGCGGACTGGGCTTGTTGCTGTTGGAGAAGACTTTGATCTGCGGCGCGCTGTTGCCCTTCCTGAGCGGCTGGGGCGGGGTTGCTGGAGTCGGCTGGAGCGCTCTCCATGCGTATAACCTTGGTTCGACCGGTGGCGCGCTTGTGATGGGTTTTCGCCTTTTTGGTCGAAGTTGCGTGGGTCGGCTGGGTGTTTGTTGTTGTCTGAGCGGATGAAAGAGCTGCACCAACGGAAAATCCTGCTGCCAGAAGCCAATAAGCTGCTCGAATTCCACGCATCTTGATCACCTGCCGTCTTAGATGCAAGGATGGTCGTTAGCGGATCTGAACGAGTTCTGGCGCCTCGTGCTTGGCGCCGGGAGGTGTGAATTGGGCCCTCTGCGGTGCGCGCCAGTGATCAATGTAGCTGACTTGGTGGACGCAGCTGATGGTGCAGTTGGGAGCGCAGCTTTTTTCGGTGAGGAATTCTCGCTTGACGTCGGCGGTCTTGTATTCGGCGAGCGGAACGCCCGGGTAGCCGCGCTGCTGGGAGCAGTAGTGGACCAGTCCAAGCTCGCAGATATAAATATAGCGTGCGCCAGCCCGGCAGCGCCAGTTGTTGGGCTGGCCGTTGGCGATGGCTTCCTGGAAGTGATTGAAGCGCGAGTAGCTGCGGCGCGTGAGCTTACGAACCTTGTCCCACACGGTGCGTTCGGCTTCGCCGAGGGGCTTGAGCTGGCCCGAGCCGTCGTGGATGATGCCGATGGTCGAGGAGAACCCGAGGCCCAGGGCCCGCTCGCTGACCGTCAGCGCATCTCCTGGATTGGCTACGCCACCACCGACGACGGAGTTGATATTGACATGGAAATCTGCATGCTCCGCCAGCATCTTGAGCTTCGCGTCGAGGACTTTGAGGCTTTTCTTTGAAACGTCATCCGGCATGACGTTGTCGATGGAGATCTGCATGTGATCGAGGCCGGCGCGGTTCAGGCACTCAATGCGGTCGGGCATCAGCAGATACCCATTGGTGATCATGCCGGCAATCGCGCCGGTCTTACGGATGCGTGCGATGACGCGGTCTAGGTCCGGATGGAGCAGCGGCTCGCCGCCGGAGATAGTAATAACGGACGTGCCAAGCCGTCCAAGCTCGTCGATGCGGCGCTCCATCTCTTCGATAGGAACGGCGTCAGAGTGATCGTCGAACTCATTGCAGTAAGTGCAGGCAAGGTTGCAACGGCGCATGGGCACGATGTGCGCCATGTAGGGGTGGCCCGTCGAGGCGAGGGCGGATCCGATGGATGCCAGCTCGCGGATCTTCCGAGTGATGGACTTGATGCGTCGCCCCGAGGTCATCTTGCGACGCACAAGCGCCGTAGTCTTTACTTCAGCCATGGTTTTTTAAGTATAAATGCGGCCGTTACAACTCGGTCAGAGACGCGAGACGAATGGTTGGAGCTGGCTCAAGTGGAAGTTCCAGCTCGGACCGTTTTTTGCCGTCAGGCGTTAAAGTAAGGGTCTTCTCCTGCTTGTCGCGGAGGACGATAACTGATACCGGACGGCCCTTGGCTTCGCGGAGGGTCTTGGCCCAATCGCTCATGGTGGCGACGGTGCGAGTGTTGGCGTGCACGACAACATCGCCCGCTTTCATGCCTGCCCGGGCTGCCGGGCTATTGTTTTCGACGCTTCGGACGAGCAAGCCGGTTCTGCCTTCGACGCCAAAGAACTGGGCCAGTTGTGGTCCCATCACCTCCATCATCGCACCGGTGTAGGACGGGCTCATAAGCAGAGTGCCGATGAAGCTTTTACCGTAACGCGAGGTGGGAACCGGCGCCGAGGGGGAACCGGTGGAAGCAAAGGACTCCTCTGAAGGAAAGCCAGTGGACGGCGCCTGCGGGCCAGCCGGCGAGACGAGGTGCTGCTCCCAGGCTTCCTTCTCCACTTGGCTGCGGTCCGCCATCTGGGCTGTAAGGATCATCTGCTGGCCGTCGCGGCTGATCACAAGCATGACTGTCCGACCGGGTGCGGATTCGCGGAGGAGGCGACGCATTTGTTCTTCGCCGTCGATGCTGATGCCGTTCATCTGGACGACGACGTCGCGCTCGCGGAGGCCCATCTTGCCGGCGGGCCCGTCGTGGTCGACACGGATGATTTCGGCTCCCCGAGATTCGTGGAGGTGGAGTGAGGCAAGGTGCTCCTCTGGAATGTCGCGGACGTCGATCCCCAGGTAGCCTTGGGCACCGTGCGCCAAGTTACCGTGCTGGCCTGCGCCGAGAGAGACGTGCACGGCATGTGCTCTATGGTTGAGTCCGAGCGAGAGCGACAACAAGACCAGCCCATACCCATACTGCATATTCATCACCGCAGGAACCTCATGTACTGTGCGCAAGAAACGACTACTGGATTGAGGATGAACCTTCAAGCGCTTGTGTACTGACTGTCCGAATGTAGGGATTGTTATCCGTGGTCGACACGGTACGCAGAACCTGGCGCACGCTGGTGTCGGATTGCACCGGCTCCAGCATGGCGATTGCTTTGGTCCGGACCACAGGGCTGGCGTCGTTCAGCAGAGCCTGTGCGACGGCATCGCGAACGTGCTCATCCTGGCTGACGTAAGGCTGCAGACCTTCCAGCACCTTCAGCCGCACGCCGGGATTCTTGTCTGTCCGCAGGCTGGTCAGAAGGGCGGCTCGGATGCCCGTGCCATCGGCTTCCAGCTTGCATCCGTGTCCGACTTTGCACTCGTTCGCGAGCAGCGCGACGGAATCGACACGCACGGAGTTCGATCCGCCGGAGCGCATGCCAACCATCAGGAGTTGGCGAATCTGCGGATCGTCCAGCGAGCCCTGCGCCATCTCGGGAACGACGCGATCATAGCTGACCTGGACCATGTCTCCAGGGAGCGGCAAGATGCCGGAGACTGCGGAGACTCCGCCACCCGTGGCGTTCGAAAGGATGACCGTAGGGATAGGTTTGGGCTGGTGCGCTACCTGGTAGCGATAGGTGAAGTTACCCCCAAGAAAGCCGACGCCTACAAGTAGCGTGGCGAGTGCAGGTGCCCCTTGGAGGTGCCCCAGCCAGGCCGCAGTGTTGAATCGAAGACGGGACAGAAAACCATATCGGGGAATCGCGTCGAGGGCTTCATCGAGGCGCATGCGGCTCTCGGCCAGAAGGTTGGGGTTGGGCTCGAGCACCGGGTTTGCAGCCATGGCGCCATCGAGCTTGCGCATGTAGTTGAACTCATCGAAACAGGCCTCACATGTCGAAAGGTGCTGCTCCAGTCCCGCTGCTTCTTCGTCTGGAAGCTCTCCATAGGCCGCCAGGATGATTCCATCTCTTGCACCTTCACAGTTCATCGCTTTCGCCTCGTCCAGCCTCATAATTTTGGTATTTACGCCTCTTCCAGGTCTTTGCCCGGTAAGCCTTGCAGAACACAACTTTTCCGACTTGACGCTTATTCCTGTTACAGACCTTTCAAGTCGGCGAGATTCATCCGAAGCTTGCGTGTTGCGCGGAAGAGAGTGTTTTTTGCGGTCTCCTCCGTAGTACTCAACATCTCACCGATCGTTCTGAGTTTGAGCCCCTGATAGTGCTTGAGCTCAAATACCGTGCGTTCGCGGGGCGTTAACTTGTCCAGCGCCGCCGCAATCTGTTCGCCCATCACCTTTCGGTCTAGTTCACGACCGGGGTTTGCCATGGCGCGGGTGTCGGTGATGTTAGCCATCAGGTCCATCTCGTCACCGCTGGAGTCAAGCACGGTTGCGGGGTCTTCCCTCCGCGATTTGCGCCGGCGCAACTGGTCCAGACACAAGTTGGTGACAATGCGATAGAGCCAGGTGTAGAAAGAACATTCGAAACGGAAGTTACCCAGATGGCGATAAGCCTTGACGAACGCATCCTGATGCACATCCTGCGCGTCCTGCTCGTTTCCGAGCATGTGGACCGCGAGGCGGAGGACGCTTTGGTCGTAGCGTCTCACCAGGGCGTCGAATGAGCTCCGATCGCCACGCTGGGCCTGCCGGATCAGTTCGTCGTCCTCTACCCGCTGCTGGGCGCGGGCGTCCATCTGCGCCTGCGTCAGCTTGCCGCCATTGCGGGTTCCCGAATGTGTCACTGCTTTAGCCACTGCAGATGAGTCTACGCCTGCCAGCGACCCCAGACCCGGACGGCGCAGTGCGGACATGACCGGCGACAACTCTCCCTGCATACCTAAAGCCAACGTGTTTGCTGCCATAAGTTTTATGACTCCGGAGACAGAGATCAAGCCCTGAGTAATAGACCGTGTGGGGCTAAAAAGGTAACCACGCAGGCAAAGGTAAGCCGAAGATTGTCTGCAGACCGAATAAACTCACATCATGTCTCTCTTCCCCGACCCACCTTTCGTCCATGCCCACTGCGACGGCGGCTCCCGTGGCAATCCCGGGCCATCCGGCTACGGCGCCATTATTACCGACGACAAGGGCCAGACCATTGCTGAACTTTCTGAATTTCTAGGCGTACGAACCAACAACTATGCGGAATACTCCGGGCTGCTCGCCGTGCTGGATTGGGTTATTACGAACAATCGACCGCGGGTGAAGCTGGTCTCCGACTCCGAGCTGATGGTCAAGCAGATCCAGGGCAAGTACAAGGTGAACTCACCCGACCTGAAACCGCTATGGCAGGAGGCGCGTAACCGGATTGCAAAGTTGGAAAAATTCGAGATCTCGCACGCGCTTCGGCATAAAAACAAGGAAGCCGATGCGCTTGCGAATCAAGCGATGGATCGAGGGATGAAGCGAGTGCCGGCGACAACGACGGTGGATTCCCTTCCGCTGCGGCCTAGGGTGATAGCCTCCGCGCCTTCACATGCGGCAGCTTCGCCGGTTCGCAACGCGACGGAGATGCCCACGATGCTACGCGGCTTCACCAGGGATGGTGCAGTTCACCTGCTGGGCGGGGCGACGCTGCCGGATGGCATCTTTGTGAAGATTA
>JAYVDT010000314.1:0-14991 GCA_043749265.1 Rhodanobacteraceae bacterium
TTCGTGTGGTTCGATGCCAACTTAGACCCTTGCGATGCAAAGGGTACTCTTGCGGCGCATGAATCGTCGTCGGAAGGCGAAAACGAGGGTATGTAAAAGTCTGAAGGTCGTGCCGGGAAGGGGCGTCCTGGTTTCTAATGGGAAGTCATGAGCGACCTGACCACCCTGGATTCGGAATACCGTTGGCTGGACGATGATGGCGAAGCATTTGGAGCGACGGGTGTGGAGCCGCGTTGGACTTCCAGCAAGAAGGATGCAGTTTGCACTGCGTATTCGGCTGCCAGCCGCGTGTGGTTTACGGTCTCGCACGGAACGTTGAACGAGATTTATTTTCCTACGATCGACCGTCCCCAGATGCGAGATATGGAACTTCTCTTTACGGACGAAGAGACGTTTTTCCACGAGGAAAAGCGCGATTTCAACTACGATTTCCACTACGTTGACCCCGATGCGCCGATCGTTCGGGTGAAGGGCTCGGACCCCAATGGCCGCTACACCGTGACCAAGGAGTTCATCTCCGACCCGCACCATCCGGTGGTGCTGATGAACGTGAAGATAGAAGGAGATGAGGCCGTGCTGTCCCAGCTCAAATGCTATGCGCTGCTGGCTCCGCATCTGGATGGCGGTGGTGCAGGGAACTCGGCGCGGTCGATCTCGATGGCAGGTCAGCGCACATTGCTGGCGTGGAAGAACAACACGTCGCTTGCGATGGGGGTAAGTTGCGGCGGATTTACGCGGAGTTCCTGTGGGTTTGTAGGTGCGAGCGACGGGTTCCAGGATCTCTCCGCGAACATGAAGATGGAGTGGAACTTTGGCAAGGCGCTCAACGGAAATATCGCGATGATGGGTGAGGTCGACATTGCGCGGAATCGCGAGTTTACGATTGCCATCGCGCTGGGACAGGGGCATCATGCGGCGCTTGCGGGCATGATGCAGTCTCTCTCCACGCCATACGATGTGCACGCAAAGCGCTTTGTTGAGCAGTGGAAACGGGCGGTTGCGCCGTTAGCACTGGCAGCGGCCTCAACTGATAATGGACGCCTCATGCGGATCAGCCATAACATCATCCTCACGCATGAGGACAAGACCTACTCCGGCGCATTTATCGCGTCGGCTTCTATCCCATGGGGCGCGTCCAAGAGCGACGATGACCTGGGCGGGTATCACCTCGTGTGGACGCGCGACATGGTGCAGTCCGCGACCGCGCTGCTGGCCTGTGGGCGCACTGAAACCGCACGCCGGGCGCTGGTTTATCTGGCCTGCACGCAGAGGCCGGACGGAGGCTTCGCGCAGAATTTCTGGGTCAACGGCACGGCTTACTGGACGGGCATTCAACTGGACGAGGTTGCGCTCCCTATCATCCTCGCGTGGCGTTTGTGGAAGCTGGACGGGCTGGGAATCTTCGACGTGTTTCCGTTTGTTGAGCGCGCGGCAGCGTTCCTGGTGCGATATGCGCCGGTGACCCAGCAGGAGCGTTGGGAAGAGAATGCGGGTTATTCGCCCAGCACACTGGCCGCGGTGATCTCCGCGCTGGTGTGCGCGGCGGACATTGCGCGAGCCTACCAGGCGTCCGAACTGGCGGGCTTTCTGGAAGGCTACGCCGACTGGATTGAGTCGCATCTGGACGAGTGGACGACTACCGAGGATGGATTTCTACTGCCCGGCATCAAGTGCCATTACATGCGGATTCGTCCGCCGGCGCCGGGCGAACCGTTCCACAATCCCTTGATTGCACCCGGATTTATCCATATGGCGAATCGCGAACCGGGGGAGGTGGCGGATTTCGATGCCCGAGAAGTTGTGGATGCGGGCTTTCTGGAACTCGTCCGTTACGGCATTCGCCGGGCTGACGACCCACTGATCACCGAGTCGTTGAAGGTTGTGGATCACTGCCTGAAATACGACAGTCGGTTTGGCCCCTGCTGGCGCCGTTACAACCATGATGGCTATGGCCAGAAGAAGGACGGCGATCCCTACGACGGATCCGGACAGGGCCGCGCGTGGCCTCTACTGGGCGGCGAGCGGGCGCACTACGAGCTTGCCGCCGGCCATGATGTGACTTCGCTCATCACGACTTACGAGAAATTTTCTTCGATCGGCGGCATGCTTCCGGAACAGGTCTGGGACCACGCGGATCTGCCGTCCAAGGGTCTGTACGGGGGATGCTCCGCGGGGTCCGCGCAGCCGCTCGTCTGGGCCCATGCGGAGTATCTCAAGCTACTGCGGTCGGTAGTCGACGGCAAGGTTTTTGACACGATTTCAGTGGTTGCGGACCGGTACGCGGTGGCTCCGGGGACGCGTTCGTTCAGAAATACGGTGGAGATCTTTCAGGTCGCACGACCGATTTCGGAGGTCCATGCCGGGTTTACGCTGCGAATTATTGACGCAAATCGCTTTGCGGTCCTGTACACGCTGGATGACTGGAAGACGTTCGAGACACTCCCGTCTCACGTCGTCGGCTATCAGGGGTCCTTTGTGGATATTGCCACGCCCAATCTGAATCCGGGCGGACCCGGCCGGCTCAGCTTTACCCTGCACTGGCCGGTCAGCGCGGAAAAACCGGAGCGCTGGCTGGGACATAATGTGGATATCGGGCTGACACCGGAAAAGGCGGAGACGATGCCGTGCGGAACCAAGCCAATTTCCTGAGTTCGGGCATCTGCAAAAGAAACCAGGACACGGTGCTCCAACACATTCAACCCACGCTTGTACACTGGTCAGAGGAACGTGCATAAAGTAAGTCCTTTCAATGCAGCCGCCACGAGCGCGGATGGGGCAGATTTCTTCAAACACTAGAGAATCAGGAGCAGAATGAGCGATCATAAGCAGCACGAACTCGACCAGCTTTCCATTAACGCCCTTCGTTTTCTTGCCGTCGACCAGGTAGAAGCCGCCAAGTCCGGCCACCCCGGTGCGCCCCTCGGTTGCGCCCCCATCGCGTATCTGCTCTACACCAAGCTGATGAAGTACGATCCGAAGCAGCCGCTGTGGAACGATCGCGACCGCTTTGTGCTTTCGAACGGACATGCCTCCGCGCTGCTTTACGGTGCGCTGCACCTGGCCGGCTTCGATCTGCCGATGGAGCAGTTGAAGCAATTCCGTCAGTATGGCTCGCACACTCCTGGACACCCGGAGTGCAACGAGACGCCGGGCGTTGAAGTTACCACCGGCCCCCTGGGGCAGGGGTTCGCCATGGCCGTGGGCCTCGCGATCGCCGAGAAGCACATGGCGGCAGTCTACAACCATGACAGTCACATCCCGGTCGATCACTACACCTACGTCCTGTGCGGCGATGGCGACCTCATGGAAGGCATCTCGCACGAGTCTGCTTCGCTTGCCGGAACGCTCGGCCTGGGTAAGTTGGTCATGCTGTACGACGACAACCTGATCTCACTGGACGGACCGACGGACCTGAGCTTCACGGAAGACGTGACCAAGCGCTTCGAGGCCTACCATTGGCACGTGCAGATGGTCGACGATGGCAACGACCTCGTAGCCATCGAGAAAGCAATCCTCTCCGCCAAGGCAGAGACCACGCGGCCTTCGCTGATTCGCGTTCGCACGGTCATCGGCTACGGAAGCCCCAAGGCCGGCACGCAGAAGGTGCATGGCGAAGCGCTCGGCGTGGAAGCCACCAAGGCGACCAAGAAGAACCTGGGCTGGCCGGAGGACAAGAGCTTTTATGTACCAGAAGAGGCGCAGGCCCACTGGAACAAGTGCAAGACCAAGGGCAAGGCAGAGCGCGAAGCATGGGAAGCCAGGTTCGCCGAGTACAAGAAGGCATACCCCGTGCTGGGCGAGCAGTATGAGCGTACCGTCGCGGGCAAGCTCGCCGATGGCTGGGAGAAGCTGATCCCGGTATTCCCGACCGAGAAGGCTGTCGCTACGCGCAACGCCGGTCAGGTCATCATGAACGCGATCGACAAGGTAATTCCGGAGTTGTTCGGAGGTGCCGCCGACCTTACCAGCTCCACCAAGACCATCTTCAAGGATTCGGTCAGCTTCCACGTCGACCCCAAGGGCCGTAACGTTTTCTTCGGTGTCCGTGAGTTTGGCATGATGGCCGCCGTGAACGGAATGGCCGCACACGGCGGATTGATCCCGTTCGGCTCCACCTTCTTCACCTTCTCCGACTATTGCCGGTCGGCGATGCGTATGGGCGCTCTACAGAACTCGCACTCGCTCTTCATCTTCACGCATGACTCCATCGGTCTGGGCGAAGACGGTCCCACGCACCAGCCGATCGAGCAACTGATGAGCCTGCGCGCGATCCCGCAGCTTACGGACTTCCGTCCCGCGGATGCAAACGAGACGGCCGCTTGCTGGCAACTGGCACTGGAGCGCAAGTCTGCCAGCTTCATGGCGCTCTCGCGTCAGGATCTGCCAGTGCTGGACGCGGTAAAGTACAAGGTTCGCGAGGGTACACGCAAGGGTGCGTACGTGCTTGAGAGCTTCGGCAAAGACGTAATCCTGGTCGCGACGGGCTCTGAAGTCGCGATGATCATGAAAGCTGCAGAAGAGTTGAAGGCTTCCGGCATTCTGGCGACAGTCATCTCAATGCCGAGCTTCAAGCTGCTGGAAGAGCAGGGCCACGACTACATCATGAGCCTGTTCCCCCACGGCGTTCCCAAGATTTCGCTTGAAGCCGGCGCTACCCTGGGCTGGTGGAAGTACATCGGGCGCGACGGCATCGTGATCGGTCTCGATCGCTTCGGGGCGTCGGCGCCGGCACCGCTCGTGCAGGACAAATTGGGAATCTCTGCTGCGGCTGTAGTCAATGCGGCAAAGAAGCTGGTCAAAAAGTAGAGGAAACGGAGGGCGAGGCGAGTTGGCTTCGCCCTCATTTCTGTAGGAGGGACACGATGGTTACCTCAGAAAAAGAGATGGTTCGCAAGCTGGTTGCGGAAGATGAAAAGCCCGAAGAAAAGTTCACTTCTTTACAGGCGACTTACGAAGACAGCATCCCGCCAGACGCTGAGGATGATTGGGACGATCAGGATTAGGCTCGGACAGGGCCAGGAGGCGGAGCATGAAGATTGCGATTGCGGCAGATCACGCCGGTTTTTCATTGAAAGAACTGGTTCGGAAACATGTGGCTGATTTGGGTCATGAGGTCCATGATCTCGGAGCCTTCAACACAGAACCCTCGGACTATCCAGACTTTGCGGTTCTTGTGGGTAAGGAACTGATGGCCGGCAAATGTGATCGTGGCATTCTGATCTGCGGCTCAGGTGTCGGAGTTTGTATCGCCGCCAACAAAATGCCCGGTGTACGCGCGAGCATGTGCCATGACACTTACTCTGCTCATCAGGGCGTTGAGCACGACAACATGAACGCGTTGGTACTGGGCGCACGCATCATCGGAGAGGCGCTTGCGTTCGAGTTGGTCGATGCTTATCTGAAGGCAGTTTTTTGGGCCACGGAAGAGCGTCTGGTACGCCGCTTAAACAAAGTTCGGGCGATTGAAAAGGAATATATGCCCGACATCAAAGGCACTACGCTTAGCGCGTAAATGACTTGGGCAATCGATTGTCCCGGCCGTTTGCGAGGGGCTAAACGCATCCTCGGCTTCGGTCACGCATCAAAATGGTTATGAGCGACTCAAACAAACAAAAAGTCTGGTTTATTACTGGTGCGTCAACGGGTTTCGGTCGCGGTCTGGCTGAGCAGGTGCTTGCCGCGGGCGGCAAAGTAGTTGCGACAGCACGTAAGCCGGAGCAGATTGCAGACCTGCAACAGAAGTTTCCCGATCACGCGCTGGCCCTCGCGCTGGATGTAACGAACCAGGCGGCCATTGACGGTGCGGTTGCTGCTGCGATCGCCAAGTTTGGCCGTGTGGACGTGCTCGTGAACAATGCCGGCTACGGTCTGGCCGGAGCTATTGAAGAAGCGACCGAAGCCGAGTTTATGCCGGTCTTCGAGACAAACGTCTTCGGCCTGATCCGCGTCACGCGCGCGTTATTGCCGCAATTCCGCAAGCAGAAGTCGGGCAATATCGTGAATCTTTCTTCCATCGGGGGTCTGATAGGGTCGCCCGGATGGGGTTATTACAACGCCAGCAAATTCGCGGTAAACGGCTTTTCAGAAGCTCTCGCGCTTGAGATGGCACCACTTGGTATCCAGGTCACGATCGTCGAGCCCGGCCCATTCCGTACGGACTTTCTCGGACGTTCCGGCGTGGAAGCGGAGAAGCGTATCGCGGATTATGATTCGACTGCGGGCAAGACGCGGGAGTATTTTCACAGTCAAGCGGGCAAGCAGGCGGGTGATCCGGCCAAGGCAGTCGCGGCTATCATCGCTGCGGTAGAGGCACCTGTTGCGCCGAAGCACCTGGTTCTGGGCAAACTGGCATTCGACCGCATGCAGGCACGTCTGGAGCTTTGGAGCAAGGATCTGGCGGCCTGGGAACCGACCTCTGTTGGGAGTGACTTTCCAAAAGAAGTTTCAGGCCAGACCGAGAGCAAGCCTTCTCAAGACAGGCCGGAGGCCAGGTGAACGGTTCCATACGTACCGTTTTTTGGGATATTGGCGGAGTCGTTTTGACCAATGGCTGGGATCTCGGCCAGAGAGAGCGAGTTTTGAAGCGACTCGGAGTCAATCTTCAGGTTTATGAAGAGCTTCATGACCGTGCCAATTATTATTGGGAACGTGGGCTCATGACAGCGGATGAGTTTTTCCTGCAAACAGTCTTGTCCTCCAACCCAAATCTTCCACTCACCTTCGATATGCTCTGGCCGCAGGTCTGTGCGGAGTCCAGGGTGTTGTACCCGGAATGCCTGGACCTGCTGGCAGAGTTGAAGCAGATGGGCCAGTACCGGGTCGCCACGTTGAACAACGAGTCGCGCGAGTTGAACGAGTATCGCCTGGACGCGTTCAAGCTGAGGTCTTTGTTCGACTTCTTCATCTGCTCGGGCTACGTGCATGAGATGAAGCCCATGGCCGGCATCTACAACGCGGCAGTGGATATCTCCGGCTTTGCCGCGGACACCGCCTTGTTTATCGACGACAAGAAGGAAAATTGCGCGGCTGCCATGGAAGTCGGCATGAATGCAATTCTTTTTGAAACACCCGCAAAGCTGTGCGCCGATCTCGCAGGCTATGGAATTAAACTTCAATCACTTTAGGAAACTCAGAAGGGAAGATCGATGGAACTGGGAATTATCGGACTCGGCAAGATGGGCTTCAATATGGCGGAGCGCCTGCGCCTCGCCGGACATAAGGTTGTCGGCTTTGACTTCAACGTCGCGGCCGTCACGAGTCTGACAGAGGCTGGCAATGTTGGAGTGAACTCGCTGGAAGATTTGGTAGAGAACCTCAAGGCCCCGCGTGCCATCTGGATCATGGTGCCCGAAGGAGCGCCGGTCGATCAGACGATTGCGAGGCTGGAGCCGCTCTTGGCACCCGGCGATATCTTCGTCGATGGCGGCAACTCGAACTACAAGGACTCGCAGCGGCGACACGCAACCGCAACTGAGAAGGGTTTCCAATATGTCGACGTAGGCACATCCGGGGGCGTCTGGGGCCTCAAAGAGGGCTATTCGCTCATGATTGGAGGCGATAAGGAACCGGTCGAGCGACTGCGGCCGATCTTCGAGGCACTTGCACCCGCTAAAAACGAAGGTTGGGGCCACGTGGGACCTTCAGGCTCCGGTCACTTCGTCAAGATGATCCACAACGGTATTGAATACGGCTTGATGCAGGCCTATGCCGAGGGGTTCTCGATCATGAAGGCGAAGACTGAACTTGGTCTGGACCTGGAGCAGTGTGCGAGCATCTGGCAGAGGAGCTCCGTTGTGCGCTCCTGGTTGCTGGATCTGACAGTCGACGCCTTGAAGAAGAATCCGACGCTCGCGGGTATGGAGGCATTCGTGCCGGACTCCGGAGAGGGCCGATGGGCGGTCTTCGAGGCGATCGATCTGAATATTTCAGCGCCGGTCATTACGGAGAGCCTGATCCGCCGCCTGCGTTCGCGCGAGCAGAATAACTTTACTGATCGCATGATCTCGGTCATGCGCAATGAGTTCGGCGGCCACGCGATCAAGATGTCGTAAGCGGCCTTGAGCGAACCACAGACTTTTACCAACAAGAGGGATTTTTCATGCCGATTCCAGAAGTAAAAGCTAGTCCAGCCACCCCGGTCTTACAGCAACAGCCGGAGCGTAAGCCGGATCCATGCATCGTTGTAATCTTTGGCGCGTCTGGCGACTTGACCAAGCGCAAGCTGCTGCCCGCGCTCTACCACCTGGACCAGGCGGGCTTGCTACCCAAGGAGATCTCCGTGGTCGGCGTGGCCCGGCGTCCGCTGGAAGCCACGTTTGCTCCTGACATGCGCGAAGGCATTCTGGCCGGCGGCGGCGTCAAGGAAGACGAAGAGGCGCTCACGCCGTTCATCGAAAATATCTGCTATCACGCCATGACTTTTAACGATGAAGCAGGCTACGTCGGCTTGAACGAGTTGCTGACAAAGATTGACGCCAAGAACGGCACCAAGGGCAATCGTCTGTTCTATCTCGCCACGGCGCCGGAGTACTTTGCCGACATCATCAATTCTTTGGGCAAGCACAAAATGAATAGGCCCATCGAAGGTTCTGGAAGCTGGGTCCGCACGATCATTGAAAAACCCTTCGGCCACGATCTGGAGAGCGCCCGTGCGCTGAACGACGACGTGAACAAGGTCTTCAACGAAGATCAGATCTTCCGTATCGACCACTACCTGGGCAAGGAGACGGTGCAAAACATCCTCGTCTTCCGCTTTGCCAACGGCATCTTTGAGAATGTCTGGAACCGCAACTACATTGATCACGTCGAGATCACCGCTGCGGAATCGATCGGTATCGAAGGCCGCGGCCCGTTCTACGAAACCGCCGGCGCCCTGCGCGATGTCGTCCAGAACCACGTCATGGAGTTGTTGAGCTTCGTCGCGATGGAGCCGCCGGTTTCGTTTGAGGCTTCCGCCGTTCGTGACGAGAAGGTCAAGGTCTGGCGCTCGATCCAGCCGATCCATCCGGCAGACACAGTCCGCGGCCAGTACGGCCCGGGCATAGTCGATGGCAAGGCAGTCGTTGGCTACCGCCAGGAAGATCGTGTTCATCCGCGCTCGCAGGCGGAAACCTACGCTTCGCTTCGCCTGGAGATTGAGAACTGGCGTTGGGCCGGTGTGCCGTTCTACATTCGCGCCGGCAAGCGTCTCGCCAAGCGCGTCACTGAGATCACGATCATGTTCAAGCAGCCTCCGTTGTCTATCTTCAAGGATGAAGCAGGTCACGGAGCTGAGGGCATCGCTAATAACATTATCTCCATGCGCATCCAGCCGGATGAGGGCATCACGCTGCGGTTTGGCGCCAAGCTGCCAGGCCCCAACATGAGCATCAGCCCCGTCAACATGAATTTTTCATACGCTGAGTCCTTTGGAACTTCATCGGCCAATGGGTATGAGCGTCTGTTGCTGGATGCCATGCTGGGTGACGCCACCTTGTTCGCACACCGCGATGGAGTGGAAGCGACCTGGGCTCTGATGACGCCGATCCTCGAATACTGGGCCAACAATCCGATCAAGGATCTGCCCAACTACGCTGCCGGGACCTGGGGTCCGCCGACTTCAGACGCAATGTTGAAGGCCGACGGTCGTAAGTGGCGTAAACTTTAGCGATTGATACTGCTGCGGATGCCGTGCCTTGGTTAGGATGGCATCCGTTTCTACTTAACTTTTATTCCACAACTCCAAGTCACTTCGTGAAAGAGAGGTTCATGCCCCGTCCCGTCGAGTTGGTCCTGAAGGTGTCCCCCACCATTGCACAGGTGGAACACGCTGCCGCTGAGCTGTTTACAAAGTCCGCGGAGCAAGCGGTAGCCCTGCGCGGGCACGCTCGCATTGCGGTCTCAGGCGGCCGCACGCCAAAGTGTGTCTTTGCACTGTTGGCCAGTCCGGCGCATCCGTATCTGGCGCGAGTGCCGTGGGCCCAGGTGCAACTTTTCTGGGTCGATGAACGCTGCGTGGGCCCCCAGGATCCAAGCTCGAACTACGGCATGACCAAGGCAGCAATGCTGGACAAAGTGCCCTTGCCCGCAGCCAACATCCATAGGATGGAAGGCGAACTCAACCCGGAAGAGGCGGCCTCTCGCTACGAATCGGAGATTCGTAACACGTTCAAGCTCGAAGGCGCGGAGACCCCGACGTTCGATCTGATCATGCTGGGCCTGGGCATTGATGGGCATACGGCGTCGCTCTTTCCGCATACGGAAGGGCTTGACGAGATGGCGCGCATCGTCATCGCCAACCATGTGCCGCAGCAAGATGTTTGGCGGGTGACACTAACCTGGCCCGTCATCAACCAGGGCCGGGAGGTCGCTTTCCTGATCGAGGGAGCCGGAAAAGCAAAGGTAGTTAACGCGATATTTGCGGGCTCGTATGATCCGGAGACCTACCCGGCGCAGTTGATCAGGCCGGCAAGCGGACACGTCACGTTGATGATGGATTCGGCTGCAGCCGCTGAGCTTCCGCGCGGCAATATGACATTGGAGCTGAAATGATCCTGGCGGGCGATGTAGGGGGCACCAAGGTTCACGTTGCACTGTACAACTTTGAAGAGGGTCGCCTGAAGCCAGTGCGCGATCAGAAGTTTCCAGCTTCCGAATTTGCCACCCTGGACGATGTCGTCCTGCGCTTTCTGAGCGCCGACGATGGTCATGCCGCCACCTCTCCCGGCGATATTGTCGCAGCCTGTTTTGGCTGCCCGGGCCCTGTCCGCGACGGCCGCCTGAAGCTCACCAATCTGCCCTGGACGCTGGATGCACGCGAACTGCGGGCCTCGCTTGGCATAGAACACATCTTCCTCATCAACGATCTCGAAGCCAACGGCTACGGCGTGCCCGAGCTATCGAAAGAATCGATCTTCGTCCTGCACACAGGTGACGCGACTGGCGTTGGCCACCGCGGCCTCGTCTCCGCCGGAACCGGACTGGGTGAGGCACTCATGATCTGGGACGGCAAGCAGCGGCACATTCCCATCCCCTCCGAGGGAGGACACTGTGACTTCGCGGCCCGGAACGATCGCGAAATTGCCATGCTGCAGTACTTGCGCAAAACCCTTAACGGGCGTGTCTCCTTTGAGCGAGTCGTCTCCGGACTAGGGATCAAAAATATCTACGCCTTCCTGCGCGATGACCAGAAGATGGAAGAGCCAACGTGGCTCCGCGACCGCATGGAGGCCGAAGATCCAAACGCCGTCATCGGACAATGCGCGGAAGATGGCTCCAGTGAGATCTGCTACGAAACCCTCCAGATTTTCACGGCCGCATTTGGCGCGGAAGCCGGTAACGTTGCGCTCAAAGTTCTTGCCATGGGCGGAATGTACCTGGGCGGAGGAATCGCACCCAAGATCCTTAAGACGCTGCAAGGCGGCGCCTTCACCCAGGCTTTTCTGGACAAGGGACGCTTGTCGCCCTTGCTGGATCTGATCCCGATTCGCGTCATTCTGGACGATACCTGTGCCTTGCTGGGAGCAGCCGCCTATGCAGAGGCACGCGCCTCTGAACTCTCCGGCCACTCCGAGCGCGCAGCCTCAGTTCGCCTTGGATAAGAGCGAAGCCTTGTCAAGGAACGGGGGTATGACGTAGCCTTTCGGTAATCGCGTACGAAAGAGAACCGTCATTCCCCTGGATTTGTCCCAACGTGCCAACCTAACCGAATCTCCTGAGCTCATGGATCAACCATGCAGCTATGAAGACCTGCGTGGGTGCCTGGAATCCATCGCCGACGTTAACCGCCTGACTATGGCCTACCATCCCACGTTGCACTGGCTTAATCATATGTATTCCGGCCTGCCACGGCAGGAGCGACCGTTGCATATCGTCGACGTAGGCTGCGGTTATGGTGATTTTCTACGCAAAATCCATAGTTGGGCCATGGACAATAACCTGCCGGTGATTTTGACCGGCCTTGATATCAACCCGGACGCAATCCGCGCCGCGCGTGAAGCCACGCCCCCCGGGACCGCCACTTTCATCACGTGCGACGCTCTGGATTTCAATCCCCCCCTGGCGATCGATCTTGTGGTCAACTCGCTGCTAATGCATCATCTGGAGACCTGTGCGATCGTGAATCTGCTGGATTGGATGGAATCTCGTGCTCGTCTGGGCTGGTTCATCAACGATCTGCATCGGAAGGCCACACCTGTTCGGCTTATCCGGCTCTTTGCCTGGTTCCTCCCGTTCCATCCGTTCGTCAAACACGATGCAGCCGTATCTATATTGCGTAGCTTCCGGCGCGAAGACTGGCAGGCGATGCTCCAGGCGGCAGCCATTCCCGAGAGCGAATACCTGATTCGGGAATACCTGCCGGCGCGTCTTTGCGTTGCGAGGCTGCATCGACGATGAACCGCCCGTCCGCATCTCTTCCACAGGTAATTCTCAGGTTTCCCAAAGTGTTTCAACAGACAGGATCCGCATTCACTATGAAGATTCGCATCGCCCCGCTCGTCTTGACTGCCCCGATCGTCCTGCTCGCTTCCGGCATCTCTCAGGCTCAGAGACTCCCCGCCAACGCCATCCCGCAGCACTATTCGCTTGAGCTTGCGCCGGACATCAAGGCAGCCACGTTCACGGGTAAAGAGACCATCGACATCACGCTGGCAAAGCCCTCGGCGACGATCACGCTGAACGCTATTGAACTCAAAATTCAATCCGTCATCAGCCACGGCGCTCCTGCAACCATCAGCTACGACGAAGACAAGCAGCAGGCGACCTTCACCTTCCTGCATCCCCTGCCTGCAGGTCCGGCGAAGCTCCACATTACCTTCACCGGCATCCTCAACGACAAACTGCGCGGCTTTTATCTCTCTAAAACCAAGACGAGAAATTACGCCGTCACCCAGTTTGAATCGACCGACGCTCGTCGTGCCTTTCCCAACTTCGATGAGCCCGCGCTGAAGGCGACCTTCGATGTCGCGCTCACCATCGACAAGGGCGACACCGCCATCTCCAACACCCGAATCAAGTCGGATAATCCCGCTGGTGAAAGCCAGCACACGCTCGTCTTCGAGACCACGCCGCGTATGTCCACATACCTGGTAGCGTTCCTGGTAGGTGATTTCGACTGCTCTAAGGGCAAGGCGGACGGCGTGCCGATCCGTGTCTGCAGCACTCCGGACAAGGTAAAGCTGACAACCTTCGCGCTGGCCGCGGCAGAGCACTTCCTTACCTACTACGACACCTACTTCGGCATCAAGTACCCCATGCCCAAGCTGGATCTCATTGCGATTCCGGATTTTGAAGCCGGCGCGATGGAGAACTTCGGCGCCATCACCTACCGTGAAACCGACCTGCTGGTGGACGACAAGGATGGTGCCATCCGCGGCAAGAAGCGCGTAGCAAGCGTCGTCGCGCATGAGATGGCGCACCAGTGGTTTGGCGACATGGTAACCATGCAGTGGTGGGACAATCTGTGGCTCAACGAAGGTTTTGCCACCTGGATGCAGGACAAGGCCGCCAACGATTGGCACCCCGATTGGAACTTCCCGCAGGACGTTGCCGACTCGCTCGACGGCACGCTGAATTACGATGCCGTGCGCACGACCAGGACTATTCGCGCCGAGGCCGAAACTCCCGCCCAGATCTCCGAAATGTTCGATGGCATCGCATATGGCAAAGCGGGCGCAGTGATCGGCATGGTGGAAAACTGGATCGGACCGGAGGTCTTTCGGCAGGGTGTGCATAACTACCTGGCCGCGCATCTCTACGCAAACGCCTCCGCGGAAGACTTCTGGAATGCCCAGACCGCGAACTCGCACCAGCCAGTCGACAAGGTCATGTCCAGCTTCGTCGACCTGCCGGGCGTTCCTCTCCTTACCTTCGGCGATCCCCAGACCTCGGCGATTCCCGTCTCGCAAAAGCGGTTCCTGCTGTCGGGCGACAAGGACGTTCTGCCCTTGACCAACTCGGCGGGCTGGACGATTCCGGTCTGTGTCAAGACGGCGTCGACGCCTGCCTGCAGTCTCATAACCGGCCAGATACCGACGTTGCCGGCGCCTGCTGCACCCTTCTTTTACGCCAACGCCGCTGGCAAGGGCTACTATCGCACTGCTTACACCCCCGCCCAGGTCAAGGCCATCACTGCCGTTGCAGGAACCGCGCTGACTGTACCTGAGCGCATCGGCTTCCTGGGCGACCGCTGGGCCGTCACCCAGGCAGGGCAGGGCTCGGTGGGGGAATACCTTGACCTTGCGCTCGCGCTCAAGAACGACCCCAACGCCCAGGTTCTCGACTCGGCGCTTGGCACAGTCGCTCGCATCCGCAGCCGGATTGCCACCGACGACGACCGCAAGATGCTGAACGCCATCATCCGCAGGGAGTTTGGCCCGGTCTACGCGGCGCTCGGAAAAGACGGCATGGGCATGGCGGGAGGCACGTTTGACCAGCAGCAGGAGCGGACGGAGTTGTTTGGAACCTTGGGCAGCGCGGACGACCCGGAGGTCGTGGCCCATGCCCGCGCGATCACCGACGATCTCTTCGCCGGGAAAAAGATGACGGAGCCCAACATCGTCGATGTGGCCGTCAGTCTCGCGGCGACTAATGGCAACGAAGATTTCTACGAGCATCTCCTGATCGTGAGCCAGAAGTCCCCCGACCCAAGCCTGCAGAATGAGGCGCTGGAGATGCTGACAAACTTTCGCGCACCGAACCTGGTGATCCGCACGCTGGAATATGCCGTTTCGGGCCAGGTACGCAATCAGGATTCCTGGATTCTGATCGCGAGCCTACTTGCCCAGCACCAGACGAGCGAACTCGCATGGAACTGGGTCCAGACCCACTGGGACAAGGTCCAGGCGCAGCTAACGACAGCCTCCGGAGCCAATCTTGTGTCCTCAACTGGCTCATTTTGTTCGGTCAAGGAGCGCAATGAGGTCGCTACCTTCTTTGGGCAGCATAAGGTCGAGGCAGCCGAACGGGCGCTGGCCAAGGCGCTCGACAGCATTGATGCGTGCGTCCGGTTGC
>JAYVDT010000315.1:0-4922 GCA_043749265.1 Rhodanobacteraceae bacterium
GCGAAGAGCGCCAGCGGCCCTCCCAGTGCAACACCTATCAGGGTTCCAAGGAGGGAGATCGCAAGCGTCTGCAGGACCGGAAGCCAAAGACTTGCAAGAAAGTCAGGAGAGAGGTCGGGAGGTACCAGGCGTTGGGTAAAGTGCAGCATGTCCTCCGGAATCTGGAGTGCGCCCTGCGTCACCAACCCGAGGAATCCCGAGAAATAAAAACTCATAACGATAGCGCAGAAGATCGCCGCAAGTACCGCAGGAACACCCCAGCGTGTGGGCGAACGTTCCGCTTCGGTGACAGAAAGATCCTGTGCGTCGAGCGACGCCATCATCTTGAACGACGCTGGTCGCGGCGTCCACTCCCCGCTTAGGAAGCGGCGCAGACTGCGGCTGATCAGGTCAGTAAGCGACAGGATCAGGAGGAATGCCAGTAGCAGCGTCGTCACCTGACGATAGTCGAACAAGCGCATGGATAAATTAATCTCATAGCCGATGCCACCCGCGCCGACGAAGCCCAAGACAGCAGCCGCGCGCACGCAGCACTCAAACGAGTAGAGCGTATAGGCGGTCATGTTGGGCAGGGCCTGCGGCCAGATCGCCGTGAGAAAGATTTGTAATCTGCTCGCACCGGTCGAAAGCAAGGCTTCGACGGGCTGCGCTTCCACGGCATCGAAGACGTCGGCGTAAACTCGGCCGAGCACGCCGGTATAAGAAATAGCCAGGGCAATTGTCCCCGCCAGGGGACCAAGTCCGACTGCTGCGACCAGCAGCAGCGCCCACATCAGGTCCGGCACCGCCCGCAGAAAGCCAAGGACAGACCGAGTTGAGATGCTGAGCAGGTTGAGGACCCGGTAGTGAAAGCCG
This sequence comes from Rhodanobacteraceae bacterium, assembly GCA_043749265.1. Lineage (GTDB taxonomy): Bacteria > Acidobacteriota > Terriglobia > Terriglobales > Acidobacteriaceae > Edaphobacter. The sequence goes on from JAYVDT010000315.1 coordinate 856, forward strand.
TCGCCCGCCGACGCTGCGACCGCGCCGCTTCGCCAGAGGCTCGAGCACGCCATTATTCCGAACGGAATGCCAAGCAGGATAGAGATCACTGTACTGGCGATTGCTGTTGCAATCGTCAGAAAGGCAGCCTGGGTTACCGTACCGAGGAAGGCAAGCGATAGATCGGGCGGCAGCGACTGCACCACAAAATGCACCACGTCATGGAGAGTGGTTCTATTGAAGAGCAGCTGCGGAGAAACCTCAGCGTACTTCCACCCCAGCGCAACGGCTATGGCAAACCCGATCCCAAGCCACCTCGAACGGGTGGTGAGCACCCGCGGTCGAAGCTCTGTAATGGGTGCCGTTCCTGAAGCCATTGGTTTGCGCCTTGAAGATGAGACCTGCGGCACGTTGCCGCATTAGTGGATGGGAGAAGGGTACGGAATCTCAGCGGTCAGAAGGATCTCAGCGCTTAGACGCAGCGAACCCTGGGTCGCCGACCCGTGTCCGGAGTCGACCCGTAATTTGTCGGCGAAAGTGCATATAGGCAGCGCCATTGTTCTTTTTCAACGTCGGGCGGAGCAGCGTCAAAAAACACCTTCCCAGCTTGCAACGCAACCAGCCGTGGCAGGCACTCTTTGGCGATCTCAACCGAGTGCAAAGCAACGACCAGCGTCCTCTTCCCGTCGTTCGCAATGCGGACCAGCAGTTCCAGAATGTTGCGGCTCAGTTCGGGATCAAGCGAGGCGATGGGCTCGTCGGCGAGGATAACATCGGGCGCCTGCATCAGGGCGCGCGCGATGGCCACTCGCTGCTGTTGGCCGCCTGAAAGTTCGCGCGCCGGGGTATTGCGTTTGTCCGCCAGCGAGACGAGCTCGAGAGCGTGCAGCGCGCGGTCCGCATCCTCCGCCGCGGGCGAAATGCTATTGCGCAGCGTGTGCAGCAACGTCCAGCGCCCCAGCGCACCGGCGAGTGTATTTTCAAGCGCCGTCAGCGACGGCACCAGATTGTGCTGCTGGTAGATGGTTGCGGTCCGCCGCCGCATGGCACGCAGAGTGCTCGCACCCATGACCGCAGTATCGCTGCCATCGAAGCAGAGCGATCCGGAGGAGGGCCGCAGGGTCGCATTCAGCAAGCGAAACAGGGTGCTCTTACCCGACCCGGACGGCCCCAGAACAGCCAGCTGTTCGCCCTGACGCACCCCAAACGTTACCCCATCGAGCGCCATGACGTAGGGGTAGGATTTGCTCACGTTGTCGAGTGCATAGATCATTGTGTCGAGCGTGCCATTCATTGCAACAGACCGTCATCCTTGGCGGCCTGCCGTAGGGGGCCATAATCGCTGGATTGAGCGACCGCGTATTTATGAGCGTTCAACAAATCGAGCAGCGTCTTGTCCTGTGGATTCGCCTCGTCCAGACCCAGCAGCGCCTGTGTGAATTTCTCCGCCAGTACGGGGTCCAGACCCGAGCGAGCTACCCACACATAATCAAAGAATGGCGGGGTCGTATAGAAAACCCGGACCTGCGCTGGAGTGATCGCTCCTGTTTGCATCATCGTTTTGTAAACCAGTTCATCCATCGCCCCGGCGTCCACCCGCTGATGCGCCACGGCGAGCGCGGTTGCATCGTGGCCACCTGTAAAAATCGCTTTGTCGATCACCATCGGATCAACCTTCTCCTGACGCATATAAAAGCTCGGCATGAGGTGTCCGGAGGTGGAGTTGATGTCGCCAAAAGCGAACGTCTTGCCCTTCAGGTCACCCATGCTGTGAATGGGTGAGTTGCTCTGGGTGATGAACAGGGAGTGGAAGTTTTTGTCTTTCAGACGTTGCACGAGAGGCCGAACGCCCGTGCGGGCCGCAGCCTGCAGATAGGTAAAGCCGCCCAGATAAGCTATGTCGACCCGGTTGCTGGTAATAGCCTCTACGACGGCGGCATAACTGGTTGGAACCGTCAGGTCGATCTTCGCGCCTGTCTGCTTCTGGAGGTAATCCACCAGTGGCTGACTCTGCCGTACGATCTTTCCGGGATCCGTCGTGGGGATCATGCTAACGCGTAAAGTCGGCCTTGTCTGAGCTGACTTGCAGCCGGTAAGCAGAATAGTTGTGCAAGATGAGAAAACAAATTTCCGACGGTCCACGATAGTCCCTCCGATTCGATCTTTGCGGCGCTAACATCAGCGTCTTTATAAGGTTCTACATCAAGAACGTCGAACATAAGAAATTAGACTTAGGTCAGACGTTTGAGCCAGTCAAATCTGCCCGGGGGCAGACGATCGATGAGAGCATCCGCACCCCAGCTTCTTCCCGGGTGGACGATCAGAAACGTGATCTGAATCACGATCAGGAAGTAGTACTCCCACGCCCACTCGCTGGGGACGCGGTATAGGCCAAGCCAAAGATTTATCGCCATGAGCGCACCCAAGATACTAAACACGCGGCCAAACAGACCCAGCACCATCAGTGCGGCGATCGTTACCTCCACGAGGTAAACCTGAGGTGCGAAAAACGCAAAATGTGTGAGGATCACATGCTCGACTAGGTGGCCCTGCAACGGGAAGGCGGCCCCGCCGACCATTTGCTTCATCCAATAAAGCAATCCACCGCTGCCGTCTGGAGCTACACCGTAGGCCGGCGGCGTCTTCCAAAGCGACTGCTGCCACCATAACCCGCCGATCGTGATGCGAGCGAACCAGATCCACGCATGTCGCAGCGTCCGCTGCTCCGGGAGGCGGGCCAGGCCGTAAGCGGCAAGCCCGAGAGCAGCCGCCAGCAGAATCCAGAGAATCGAGCCCAAAGGCCCGCTGTGGATCATGAAGTCCCACACGTCGTGGATCGGGTTATTTTTCAAATTGTTCTCCGTGCTGTTCGACGCAACGAGTCAAATACGTGAGAGCGTCAAGTTCGCGCAACTTGTGGAGTTTGTATGGTTCTCTGAAATTGGCCCAGGTGCCGCGGCAAGGCTAATAGCGCTCTGTTGGGTATTCATGAAGGACGTTCGATTTTCCTCCTTTACAACGAAAGTTTAGAGGACAAAAGCTCCGCAGGAGGCAATGTTCTGAAAGGTCCCTTGTTTTTTGATGTCTTGCCTACGTTTAACGGTCCAAAGATCATCTATGCAGCTACGAATCGCATGGCCGCTCGCGCTCGCCGCGGAGACGTTACATTTAAATAGACTCCTTGTGCGCTGGTTGTGACTATACATTTGCCAAAGATTGTTAGAGCCTAAGGTCTATCAGCAGCAGGTTCTCTGTAGCATCGTAAAAATACTTCAAGGCGTGCCACACGTTGCTATCGGCATAGGTCACATTCACTGCCACAACGGATGAGCTCAGCTTTCGGGGACTTTCATACCATCGCTTAGTCGATTTTCCGGGTGATATGCCGTTCTTCTGCGTCCGTGTCCCGACCGGAGGTGGAACGACCCGGCTTGCAGCGAAGAGCGGAGCCCTCGCAAACACACCCGTTGCAGTGCGACTACAGCGTAATCCTTTGGTTGGTTCCAAGATCCTCGATTCGTGAGCAGACGATCAAGGCACTGAGAAACCCGGTTCATCTTTATCGAAGCGTTTTGAGAGATAGCGGAACTGTCAGCGTCATGGAACTGAAGGAGGCGAAGAGCGTAACCCAATCAACTTTGTATTCTTCGTCCACGATCATTGTGGCGACCAATCAGGCATCCCAGGTTGAAGAGGAGGGATCGAGAAAGGTCTATCAGTCCAGCAGTGCCCTGCTCTCTGAGTTTACCGTCTTTCTGCTTTTCAACGGAACGAGCTTCCTTCCGAGGGAGAAGGCGACAATCCCACGATGCCCTACTCTCTTGCCGATGTTCTTCGCCTCCGCAAACCTTTCGTAATGGTTGACGCAGCACATAATAGCCGCACGCCACTTGCATTGGAAGTGCTAAGGAACCTCTGCGTAGGCGTTTGATTTGTTGCTGACTGCGAGTTGAGTCCAGCAGTTGACTGCTGTGGGATGCTCGAGGACCTGTTGTCTGGAGTCATTTCCCGGCTTCCGGGCGCAGTTCTACCCGAGCACGGCCAACCGTTTGCGATGCAGGTAGAGGTTCGCTAAGGCGAAGTTCGCG
>JAYVDT010000316.1:0-4905 GCA_043749265.1 Rhodanobacteraceae bacterium
GTCTCTTCTTTATTGATTCAGCACACGTGCGCATCGAACTTAGCGCCGCACTCAATCATTTTGCAAAACCGGTTCGCACTCGCAGAATCCATGTAACCCAGATCATTTTCAAGGTCGTCATCCCAATAGATAAGGATGGCATTCCGGTCCACTGGATTGTGAGGCTCTGGAACCCAAATTAACTTTGCACTTTGCTTGAGGTTGTTCACCAACTCTCTTCTTGGGATGCCTTGTTTGTTAGAGAGAGATATCCCAACCAATTGAGCGCCGAAATGGTGGACGGGCGAGATGTGTTGACCAAACGCGTCGGTGAATTTGAAAGCACGCTTGCGAAAAGATTCTCCGTATTTTGTACTCACGTTACTCTTTCTTTTCAATCTTTGCTAAGACTCGCTGTCGCGATCTTGACCCGTGAAAGCTTGATCCAGCCTAGCGCTAGGAGAACTGGGCTCGTCAGGCGAGGCAGGACCTTCTCGGCGATTCGATTCGCCCAACGCCCGCTTATCGGATTTCCTAACGTATCGCCCGCACATTCGAGAATCATACCCTCGTCACTTCAGCCGCGCGTACTGTTATGAAGTGAGAAATAGCCACACGCCGCCTCGCCCGATGCTGATTCCATGCTCTATGCTCTGACGCGTTGCGAGGGCCAAGGTGGCACCTCAACGCTTCGCGAGTTCGATGATCCTGTCGGGGTCGGAAAATGTTAGTTTGTGCCCTACGGAGGTCTTGCAGTCAGCCTCTCGGAACGTCACAGACCAGCCGTCGCGGCGCATGAAGTTCATCCGGATGCGGTGGCGCGGCAGATTTGTGTAGCACTTTGGGCATAGGCGTTCCGTTCAAGACGAAAGTGCGGTTATTGCGCTATGGCATTTCCATTAAGCTTTGCCTGCCTCACGTTGCCTCGTAGATGATGCCCGCTCGCCGCCCATGGGGACATGATAGGCGAAAGTAAGAAGAAGAGTTCCGCAGTCTATGTGTCTCCGATTGTCCTGTTTTTAGGCTGCATAGAGTCGTTCAGTGGATACGTCCTCGTTTTGGCTGCAGGGTCCGGCTATGCAGGCAAAGTCTCTTTTGTCGATACTCTATCGTCGGACACTGATGTGGAAACAATTTGCTTCCGTCGCTGTTGGGCTTGTTCGCTCGGATCACACTCTAACGTTTCACTCGTGCGCGGTCGTACAAATGGATTTGCCACGCCTGTTTGACACGATTCAGTAGCAGTCTGGAGCGAGGATAGAGGGCATCTGGAACGAGGAAGACATTCCCAAACCTGACGCTTGGTAGACCAAGGTCGATGCGTTCCTGTTGAAGAACCTGAAGCTGGTAATAACCCCCAGCCGTATCATAGTTCTCGACAAAATACAAAACGTCTCCATTGCCTTGATGTAACAGAAGTTGAATGAGGAGTGGTTCGGAGTCGCCGGCAAGGACAGCAGGGTTTTCCCGTGTCTTGACAACCGGGGGGGTGGTAGCCTCCGCGCGGTCAACAAAAAGGAGAATTGGTGTTATCTGCGTTTCGATGCTGGGTATTACTCTGTCTTGTCGCATCAACATGTGTGACTTCTCTCATGCATGCTCAGAAACCAACACATTACTACATTGAAGAACAAGCCAATTTGGCAAGAAAGGGATCGGAAGCAGCCGCAAGGAATGCTACGATTCAGATTTTGCAAGGCGTTGGAGTGATTCCCGAACTGGCGAACGCATTTGGATTCCAGGAGAGGATTGTGCAGGCGGAAGTTAGTTACAGGAAGGGCAATCATGGACCTATACACGAATCTGACATCGTGAAAGCTGTCAACAACCTAGCATCATCGCTTAACGCACCCGCGTGGGCGCAAACAAGCCTGGTGGAGGTGCGCCGGATAAGAATGTACAGTTTGCCTATGTACGGATCGATGTTTGCAAACACCAAGCCTGGTCCTGATGGGAAAGTAAGCTTGCTGAGCCCGGATATGAGTCCTCTCGAAGGCACGCATCTCGCGGTCATTCTCATTCAGCAGAAGCTCTACAACCAGAACTATCAATTCACCAAGCAAGAGAAACTTGCACTCGTCAACGATCGTTCTGGTGCAGTTGACCGGCTCTATCGTGAACGGCACATGGAACTGCAGAAAGCGATCAGCTCAGGCACGAACGGGCGGAGTATGCGGGACATGCTTTCCAGCGCCGATAACTTCTTCAATGACTTGAATCTTGAACCGGTTCGTCAACAGGGGGCGGGCAAATGAAGCGACTTCTTTTGATGGCATCGGTAAGCTTATTGAGTTTCACTTCCATCGTGGGCTGCTCCTCCGGTGGCAGTGGCAATCAAACTTCAATTGATATCTTCACGCTGACTGGAACCCCGGGAATGTATTTTAAAAATCCCAATCAGACGATTATTGAACAAGCCAACCCCTCAGAGGAGCGCTGCGTTCCCAATAATGGAAACTGCAAGGTAAGTTTTGGTGGTACATCAGATAACAACGGTCATGTCAATTTCCCTACAGATGACGTCCCAGGGGGCTGGTTCTTTACGACATATCGCAACAACAACTGCCCTGTTGACACTCATTTTCAAGACGACTACGTCGGTGCCGCAGAAGAACAAAATCTCGTCTGTGGTGTACAACTGGTTCAACATTTCCGGACGAGTCCGATATATCTGGGAGGCGGCAGACTAACTCCATCGTCTATCTCGGTTGTCTCGGATACGCCGGTCTTCAACCAGAGTGCGGGTAACCCACTCATCATGTCGTACAACTCGCAGGCTCAGTTGGAAACTCAGGTCTTGTCCAGTAACCAAACCCTCGATGGTACGACCATAACAGTTCCGCTGAATGCTGCATTATTGCAACCTGGAATTCACGTGATTGCCATCTAATCGCCAAGTAATCCCCAGGCTTATTAAGGATTTACCCAGTTGGTAGTATTCCCCCCACCCCCTGACAACACTCCGCCTCCTCCTGATTGCGGTGGAAATGTCAGATGCATCGAGCCGAACGCAAACTAACACAACACAGATGGGTGGCCAGCATGAGCAGGCTACCCATCCAATTTCGACGAGAGGTAAGCTTGAGAATTACCAGTTTTATTATACTGTTTGCACCATTCTCGATGATATTCGCTCAAGCGCAAGCTGGTACCCAGCAGCAAAGTGCAGAAACAAAGCGATGGGAGAATTCGATCTATATCTCTGCTGGCCCTGCTATCGCATATGTCAACAGAAATGATGTTCAAGATACTGGCATAAAACTTGATTTTGTGAATTCCGGTTTTGGCGTAGGGAAGATACTCACAAATAATCGAGGTCTTTCCCTGGCTAGAGGTCAGTTCGAATACGTTGCAGAGGTCGAGCCATTCTGGCTGGCAGATTCCCTTCTCAGGTAGAGACAACAAAGCAAAAAGATCCGGTCGCCTACTTTCACGTATCGGTTAAATCTCTGTCTTTTCCCGGTGTTTCTATTACGCCCGCAATTCTTCGCTATCGATTTACGCACGGCAGGCGACTCACACCATTCGCCCAGTTGGGCGGGGGCATTTTGCTGACAGTTGATGAATTTCCTCAGGCTCAAACCAGCAAAGTAAATTTCACACCACAGTTTGGTGTTGGGGCGAACCTGATGACTCGGCGCCGCCAGGCTGTCACTTTAGGAGTTAACGCTATTCATATATCGAACGCGGGGATGGGTGATAGAAATCCCGGCGTCAACATAAGCGTTATCACTCGCATCGGATACACCTGGTGGCACTGACATGCCTTGGGCTGGTCCGGCTAATCCTTTGTCTCTCATGTTCCTGCCCGTGCGCCTCAACTCAAGAGTGCTCGTTCACTCATAAAGTCATTTCTATACAATCCAACGGCGTCTTAGTGCCGGTTGAGGTCTACGAGCCCGATGCTCCGGGTAGACATCCTCTGGTTTTCATGATCCATGGAAGCGCAGGGGCATTTACCCGAGCAACTAAAGTTATGCCCGCATTTGATAACTTTGGAGAATTGTCCCTTGCGAAGAAGTGCTACGTTGTGGCTTTGCCACACTACATGGCCTCTGCCGGTGTAAGCAGTGTCCAATCTGTACAACAAATGCACGAACTCTTTCCAGGTTTTCTTCGAAGTCTTTCTGACGCCTTGGATCAGATATGTGAAATGGGCTCAGTAGACGAACATCGCGTCGCAGTCTACGGAGAATCGCTAGGCGGGTATCTCTCCATAGCCCTTGCGTCGAAAGATTCGCCCGTTACTGTGGTGAGCGAATTCAGTGGGGGCCTTCCGGTTGGCTTCTTGTCGGACAGGGCCAAGCTCAAGTCGCTGCTCATTCAACATGGGCGTGAAGATACTCTCGTTGACGTGAGCAATGTCCTCGTGCTTAGAAGCTATGCAAGACGCCATCATGCCAAAGTTGTCTCCAAGATCTATTCGGATCAAGGTCATTATTTTGATCAAATAACGAGAGACGAGGTGTTGCGGCGGACAGTGGAATTCTTACATGAACGCCTGAAATAGTTTGATATCTAAGCAGACACGTTAGGTCAGGCGGGGGCTAACATCTTTTCTTCTGCCATGCGTCGGATAGATTGCTCAAACGGAGCGCGGAGGATGCCGCGTTCGGTGATGATGGCGGTGATGTACTTTGCGGGAGTGACGTCGAAGGCGGGATTTTCGATGGAGACGCCGTTGGGGGTCATCTGCTTGCCGTTGGAGTGGGTGACTTAGCGGGGGTCGCGCTGCTCGATGGGGATGAGATCGCCGTGGGCGGTGGCTAGGTCAAGGGTGGCCCAGGGGGCGGCAACGTAGAACGGAATGCCGTGCTCTTTGGCCAGAATGGAGACGCCGTAGGTGCCGATCTTATTGGCGGTGTCGCCGTTGGCGGCGATGCGGTCCGCGCCGACGATGACTGCCTGGATGCGGCCCAGCTTCAT
>JAYVDT010000317.1:0-4905 GCA_043749265.1 Rhodanobacteraceae bacterium
ATTGACCGCACGCCCGGTCTGTGCCGCGGCAATCAGCAGGTCTGTCTGCCGGCACAGAAACGCCGGAATCTGCAGTACTAGTTCCACGTCACCCACCGCATTGGAGAGCTTGGCGCAGTCTTCAGGAGTGTGCACATCAGTCAACACCGGAAGCCCAGTCTCCTTGGAGATAGCCCGCAGAATCCGCCCGCCTTCTTCCAGCCCCGGGCCACGAAAGCTATGGATGCTCGTGCGGTTGGCCTTGTCGTAGCTCGCCTTGAAGATGTATGGAATACCAAGATCAGATGTAATGCTGGAGATTGCTTTTGCAAGCCCGCGAGCATGCATCTCGCTCTCCAGTACGCACGGCCCGCCAATCAAAAACAACTTCCCACGCCCGACTTCGATCGAGCCAATTGCAAACGGATTCTTCGGTGTCATCACTCCGCTATTGAATCACAGCGCCCAACGGACGGCTAATGTCCGGACCCTGGCGAAGCCTTCAAACCCTTGCCAATTGCGCCCAGCATCAGTGTCATAAACGAGAGCCCACGTCGGCTATCCTCGCTCATCGCCCTTTTCCCCAGCTCCCAAAGTGAAGGCGCCTTGGTCTCCGCGCGGTGCTGAGTCGCGGCACTCACAAGCGCCCTCGTCACTTCATCCAGAGTCTCCGGGTCCAGCGACATCAGAATCTTGCTCGATGCCAGAAGGTTGCGGATCGCATTGATCCCGCCCGGCAACTTTGCATACTCAGCCAGCTTTGCAACAATAACGTCGCGCCCCCCCACGATGCCATTGAGCAGATCCAGTGTGCCATTCGCATGCGCCGTCTTCAGGATGTCGTATCCGACTAGCAGCGCTTCGGCATTCTCAATCGGTGCGGCGTCAAGCTGCCGTTGCAACTCGTGTTTCGGATCGACCTTCGGCTTGAACTGTAACGGATTCGCCATTGTTTCCTCTTCTTACCGTGGTTCCTAAACTGTTATTGACTTAATCTGCACGAGCTTGTCGCTTTCCTTCGTGCCTGGCAGATGGTACCCCGGCTGTGCCCACTTGCGCTCAATCTCCAGGCCCATCTGCGGCTGACGCGTGCCATAGCGGAAGTTCCGTCGCGGCAGAGGACTCTCGCCCTGCTCCGGAAGAATCGTCATGTGGACGCTGGTTTCCTTGAAGGCAGGGGTGTGTGTTGCGCGATCGGTATGGGAACTCGTCAACTTGTTGACCGGTTCTTCTATCGTGTTCAGCGGCATGTAGAGTTGCTTGCCTTGCACTCTGTCAGAGATCAGCACTTGCACCTTCAATCGTCCGTACGGGCTGGTCAGATGCACGAAACGCCCATCCGTCAAGCCACGTTCAAGCGCAAGCTCAGACGACACTTCAACAAACGAATTTGGAGCTATAAGCTTGATGCCCGGAGAGCGATACGTCATCGAGCCCTGCTCAAAGTGCTCCAGCATACGACCGTTGTTCAGGTGCAGATCATATTGCGTGCTCTGCTCTTCAGACGGCCCAACATACTCCAACGGCCAGAACCGCGCCTTGCCGTCGGGGAAAGGGAACTTGTCCACGTAGCAAAGTGGCGTATCCGTGCCATCCACTGCGACCGGCCATTGCAGGCTCTTGTAGCCCTCCAGCCGCTCATAAGAAACACCCGCAAAGAGCGGCGTCAACCGAGCCACTTCCTCCATCACATCAGAAGGATGCTCATACTTCCAATTGGCGCCCAGACGATTTGCAATCATCTGCAGAATGACCCAGTCAGGCTGTGAGTCGCCAAGCGGCTCCAGGGCCTTATAGAGCCTCTGAATGCGACGCTCCGTGTTGACGAACGTTCCATCCTTCTCAAGCGATGGCGATGCCGGCAGAATCAGGTCCGCATAAGCGCAGGTCTCGGAAAAGTTGATGTCCTGCACGATCAGGAAGTCAAGCATCCGCAGCGCTTCGCCCACATCGTTCGCATTTGCGTCGGACGTGATCGTATCTTCGCCCTTGATGTACAGCGCCTTCAGCTTGCCATCGTGAATCGCCGAAATCATCTCGCGGTTATCGAGACCCTTTGTTGTCGGCAACTCGCATCCCCAATCCGCTTCAAACTTCCTGCGGATGGCTTCGTCGTCTACTTTCTGGTAACCGGAATAGATATCCGGCATGGACCCAAAGTCGCTCGCACCCTGCACGTTGTTGTGGCCCCGCAGCGGGTACGCGCCAGTCCCAGGACGCTTGTAATTTCCAGTCAACAACAGCAAGTTGCTAATGGCCGTAGAAGTGTCAGAACCACCGCAATGCTGCGTAACACCCATTGCCCACAGCACGCATACACTCTCCGCCGCTGCAATTTCATTGGCCAGCGTAACCAACGTCGCTTGCGAGATCCCCGTCACCATCTCCGTGTACTCCAGCGTGTAAGGCTCCAGCGACTTCTGAAACTCGTCGAAGCGATTGACCCACTGGTTAACAAAATCCATCTTCGCGAGGTTGTGATCCAGAATGTACTTGGACACGCCCATCAACCAAACCTCGTCTGTCGAAGGCTTCGGCTGGATGAACATATCCGCCCGCTCCGCCATCTCATGTTTGCGAATATCGGCGACGATCAGTCGCTGTCCGCGATGCTTATGGCTGCGCTTCACCCGCGTCGCAAGCACAGGATGCGACTCCGACGTATTTGAACCGATGATCATTACCAGTGACGCCTTCTCGATATCCGCAATGGAACCCGAGTCCGCGCCATAGCCGACGGTGCGCTGCAGGCCCATCGATGCCGGCGTCTGGCAGTAGCGGCTGCAGTTGTCGATGTTGTTCGTTCCCATCACCTGCCGCGCCAGCTTCTGCATCAAGTAACTCTCTTCGTTCGTGCATTTCGAAGAAGCTATAAATGCCAGCGCATCCGACCCAAATTCTTTCCTGATTCCGGTCCACTTCTCGTAGATCAAGTCCAGCGCCTGGTCCCACGAAATCTCAATAAAAGTTTCACCCTGGCGCAACAACGGCTTCGTCAGTCGGTCGTCGGAGTTGATAAAGTCCCACGCAAACTTGCCCTTCACGCACGTAGAAATACCATTGGCAGGTCCATGCGTCGGTTCAATCTTCAGAATGTGCCGGTCACGCGTCCACACATCAAAACTGCATCCCACGCCGCAATAGGTGCAGACCGTCTTGGTCTGTTTCACCCGTTCCTTGCGAAATTCAGCTTCGATCTCACTCAGCGCAAGAATCGGGCCATAGCCAATGGGCGGCTCTACCCCCTTGACGACTTCGATCATGTCGTCCAGAACCTTCGGCGGAATGTTCGTTAGAAAGCCAGCATGCCCGAGCATGCTTTTCTCCATGAGCGCATTGCATGGGCACACGGTGATGCAATGCCCGCAGCTCACGCAGCTTGACCCTTCAATCACTTCACCGCCATCCCATAGAACCCGCGGGCTCGCGCTCTCCCAGTCGATCGTCAAGGTCTCGTTCACCTGCACGTTCTGGCAAGCCTCCACGCAGCGCCCGCACAGAATGCATTGGTCGGGGTCATACCGGTAGAAGGGATTGGACATATCCTTCTCATACGGCTTCTCACGGTACGGCCTCGCCTGGTGCTTCACATCCAGCTCTGCGGTCACGTTGTGCACTGTGCAATTCTGGTTATTGTTGTCGCACACAGTGCAGTAAAGCTGATGATTTTGCAGGATGCGATCAAACGCCTCGCGCTGCGCTACGTCCACTTCATAGCCTTCGGTCGCGACGTCCATCTTGCCCGTCACCGGCGTCGCACACGCTCGTACCAAGTTCCCACCCACCTTCACCATGCAGGTATCGCAGGATTGAATCGGCCCCATCTGCGGCATGTAACAGACCTGTGGCGTACCCTTTGCGTTCCTCGCAGCAGCGTCGCGATTAAGCGCCTCAATCAACATTTCACCGGCGTGCGCAGCCACTCCACGCCCATTTACGCTGATCGTTACATCTGTGGTTATGTCCAGGGGAGTGTTTAGTAGATTCCTTGTCGCGACCATATTCATCCTTTGATGCAGCGGAAACTAGCAAGGTGACCCACCTTGATCTGCCATATGCCGCTTGCGTTGCTCGGCGCAATTCTATCCGCCCGAAGTTGATCCTACACGCACTCAGTCCCGCCTGTCCTCCGTACGAAAAACGATAAAAGTTGGTAATTCGCTAACTGTAATAAATGTCACATCCTGTGATCCCGCGCCCGCACCCGTGGCTACGGATTCGCACATTACATGTCCAGCATCCTAAACAAAACACTCACGCGGGAGTCCCACCCAAAGGGGAATGAACGAATGCATTCTGAAACTGATGTATTGATCGTTGGCGGGGGTCCTGCCGGTCTTGCTGCATCGATCGCTCTGCGCCAACGCGGCCTGCAATGTACCGTCGTCGAGGCCCGCTCTCCCGGCATCGACAAGGCGTGCGGTGAAGGGCTAATGCCGGAGACGCTGAACGTCCTCGCCAGTCTGGGCGTAGACCTGCGCATAAAGCCGCGCCATAGTGTCCAGCCGGATGACGGTTTTGCCTTCAAAGGAATTCGCTTCGCCAACTCTTGCAACACCGTCGAGGCAGACTTCCCCTCCGGAACCGGCCTCGGCCTTCGGCGCCCCATCTTGCATGGTCTTTTGGCAGACAAAGCACAAGCCGCCGGCGTCCACCTGCATTGGCATTCACGCGTCCAGCTTGCCCCACGCGTTGGCTCCGCGGCGCCCTCGGCCAACATCAATGGGCAGCCCATCCGCTTCCGCTGGCTCATCGGCGCTGACGGACACTCGTCCTCTGTCCGCCGCTGGGCCGGTCTTGGCGCGATCAAGACGGATCGTGTTCGCTTCGGCTTTCGCCGCCACTACCGCGTAGCCCCCTGGAGCAACTTTGTGGAAGTCCACTGGTGCGCCACCGGTCAGCTATACATCACGCCCGTCGCGGCGG
>JAYVDT010000318.1:0-4904 GCA_043749265.1 Rhodanobacteraceae bacterium
CTTGCCATCGACGCCATCACGCTCAACAAGCTGCCGCTCAAATACATCCGCGACTCCGGCGCCCTCTTCATCGATTTCCCCCAGACCCTGCGCAAATCCCAGACCTACTCCATCGCCGTCCAGTACCACGGCAACCCCGTCTCCAAGGGCCGCTTCGGCGGCATGAGCTTCGAGAAAGACCCCGCCGGCCGCCCCTGGATCTTCACCGCCTGTGAAGACGACGGCTCCAGCATATGGTGGCCCAGCAAAGACCAGTGGCGCGACGAGCCCCAGGAGGGAATGGACCTCTCCGTCGCCGTTCCCAACGACCTGACCGATGTCTCAAACGGCCGCTTCGTCTCGAAAGTCGATCTGCACGACGGCTACACCAGGTGGAACTGGCACGTCTCGTACCCCATCAACAGCTACGACGTAGCGCTCAACATCGGCGCCTACGAACACTTCTCCGACAAGTGGCACGACCTGACCCTCGACTTCTACGCCCTGCCCGAAGACCTCGGCAAAGCCAGACTCCAGTTCCCCCAGGCCAAAGGCATGCTTGACGCCTTCACCCACTACTTCGGCGAATATCCCTTCGCACGCGACGGCTACAAGCTCATCCAGGTCCCCTACGCCGGCATGGAGCACCAGTCCGCCGTCGCCTACGGCAACCACTTCGCCAACGGTTATCTTGACCGCGACTGGACCGGCGTCGGCATCTCGCCGCGCTTCGACTTCATCATCATTCACGAGTCGGGCCACGAGTGGTTCGGCAACTCCATCACCGCCGCCGACCGCTCCGACATGTGGATCCACGAGGCCTGGACCACCTACCTCGAAACCCTCTTCGTCGAGTTCCACTACGGCCGCCCCGACGCCCTCAGATACACCCAGGGCCTCATCCCCAAAGTCCGCAACTTAACGCCCATCCTCACCGAACGCGGCGTCAACGCCGATCCCCCGCAGGACCAGTACTTCAAGGGCGCCCTCATGATCGCCACCCTCCGCAGCGTCATCGATACAGCCACAAACCCTTCTGAATCGGACCCCCGCTGGTTCCAGCTCATCCACGACTTCTACCAACACTTCAAATATCAAAACATCATGACCGAGGACGTAGTCGCCTGGTGGAACGACGCGCTCAAGCAGGACCTGACCCCCTTCTTCGACCAGTACCTCCGCCACACCGCCATCCCCTGCCTCGAACTCAACTGGCTCCCCGACGCCCCCGGCACCACGACCCACTCCGTCCAGTACAAATGGCAGGCCGACGAACCCGCCTTCGCCATGCCCGTCAAAGCCGGCGACCCCACCCACTGGCAGACTCTTCACCCTGCCACCACCTGGCAAACCCTCCAGACCCCACTCACTCAGGAGCAATTTCAAGTCGCCACCGACTTGTTCTACATCAACGTGAGCAAAACTTAGGCAAATAAAGTTCCGTCTGTCTAACGGCGGGTTCATCATCGTTGGGATGGGATCGTATTCACGGCAGCAAATAACTGCTCGCGTTCAATTGCGCAAGATACACGATGCCCATCCGCGCTAAAATTAGGCATAGTGGCCGAGCTTGCAACATCCCCGCGCGCTTTCCCCAACGCCAAGCCAGCCACCGCCGTCCTATCCCTCTTCGCCGACTACGCCACTCTCTTTAAATTCCGCGTCTCCTTAATGGTCCTGATCACCGCGGCCGTCGGCTTGTACCTGGGCGATCTCCGTTCCGGCCTGAATCCCTTCCACTTCGAATCCCTGCCCATTCTCATCGGCATCGCCCTCGTCACAGCAGGGTCCTCCGCGCTGAATCAAGTCTTGGAACGCCACTCCGACGCCCGCATGGCCCGCACCGCGCGGCGCCCCATGGTTACAGGGCGCATCTCCCTGCCGCATGGGCTCATAGCTGGCTTTGCGACCATCCTCGGCGGCACACTCCTCCTCGCCTTCCGCTCCCAGGCTCTGACCGCGACCCTCACGCTGCTCACCGCGGTCAGTTATGTTGCCATCTACACTCCGCTCAAACGGATCACCACCCTCAACACCTTTATCGGAGCTTTCCCGGGCGCACTCCCCCCCCTCATCGGCTGGACAGCCGCCCGCGGCCTCATCGAGTGGCCCGCCATCGCTCTCTTCGCCGTCATCTTCGTCTGGCAGTTCCCCCATTTCATGGCCATCGGCTGGCTCTACCGCGACGACTACCGCCACGGCGGCATCCGTCTCGCCGCCACCCAGCAACCCATCTCCTGGGCCGCCCGTTCCACCGTCTTCCAGGCCCTTTTCTACGCTGTCCTCATGATCCCCGTCTCCATCTGGACCACCTGGCTAGGCGTCACTGGCCGCCCCTACGCCGTCATTGCGACACTGCTCTCGCTCGGCTATCTCTGGTACACGATCAAGTTCGCCGCCATTCTCCGAGACCCCAACAATCAGAACCGCACCCCCGCCCGCAATCTCCTCAAAGCGAGCGTTATCTATCTCCCCCTCCTCCTCGCCGCGATGATTGCCAACGCTCAGGGCCGCATCTGGTTCTAAAAAAAGCCGCATCTGGTTCTGAAAAAGCCGCATCTGGTTCTAAAAAAGCCGCTCCGGTTCTAAAATCAACGCTTTGTTTGTCATCCCGCAGGTCTCCGCGTCTGTTCTCAAATGTCGCCGACCACCCGATCCGCTAAACTAAAGTGAGCTTATGTCCACTCTCACCAGCACCCAAACGTCTTTCCGCACGCCGCTCCGGATCATCGTTGCCATTATCGGGATCAGCATCCTGGCCTCTTCGTTCCTCGGCTGGCTCGTCTACTATCATGAGCCATTGGACATGGCCGGCACCCACCTGGCCTTTCTCCCCGCGCTCAACGCCATCTTCAACACCCTCTGCACCATCGCCCTGATCATCGGCCTGCGCCACATCCGCCGTCTCGAGATAAAACAGCACCGCAACGCCATGTTTTCAGCCTTCTTCTTCTCGTCGCTCTTCCTGGCGTCCTACATCACCAACCACGCCCTTCATGGTGACGCCCACTTTCCCGCATCCCATCCCACCGCGCGATTCCTCTATCTCTGGGTCCTCCTGACGCCCCACATCCTGGCCTCGGTCGTCGTGCTTCCACTCATCCTCATTACTTTTTTTCTCTCCCTCACCGGACGCTTTACGGTTCACCGCAAGGTCGCCCGCTACACCTACCCAATCTGGCTCTACGTCTCAGTCTCCGGCGTCTTCGTCTACGCGATGCTCTCCTTCTATCGCTAACCCCGCATCAGCCCACGGTCAAAATTGTCCAGTTCAACACTTATGCGTCCAGATACCCGCAAGCTCCTTACTACCGGCTCCGTCATCTTCCTCGCAGGAGTGATCTGCGCCTCGCTAGCAATCTTCGTCTTTGGAGGCATCGGCCGGCAGGGCCCCCACACCAATGCCGGATGGTTCTTCCTGATGATTGCCATGGGCTGCCTCCCTACCGGCACCCTGACCCTGCTGCTGGCGGGCGCCAAGCTCTCCGGCGACCGCAACCGCTAGCTGCCGCCAGCCTCCTGGGCCAACCCGTCTTCCCTACCCCGTCTGCTATCCTCAGTGTCTAATCCAGCATGATTCGGAGCACCCTCACCATGGCAAAAGGCGTCAATAAGGTCTTCCTCCTCGGCAACGTAGGTAAAGATCCTGAAATTCGTTCCACCGCCGGCGGCATGACCGTCGCCAGCTTCTCGCTCGCCACCGCCGACCGCACCAAAGATCCCCAGGGCAACTGGGTCGACAAGACCGAGTGGCACAACATCGTCTGCTTCCAGCGCACCGCAGAAGTCGTCCGGGACTACGTCAAAAAGGGTTCGCAGATCCTTATTGAAGGCAAGATCCAGACCCGCTCCTGGGACGACAAGGCCAGCGGTGAAAAGAAGTACAAGACCGAGATCCTCTGCAACGACCTGACCCTGCTCGGCGGCAAAGCCGGTGGCGAATCCAGCGGAGGTAGCAGCTCCTCCGGCGCTTCCCGTTCCAGCGCCCCAGCGTCCGGCGGCTACGACCAGCGCCAACCCGCCTCCACCCCGGACTACGGCGACTCCGGCATCACCGACGACGATATCCCCTTCTAGGGCCGCAAAAAGCCGCGCGCCCCAGGTCTGCCTCTGAGACCTGGAGCGCCCGCACCCCTACCGCGGCTTTACCGCAAATACCTTCACGCTGGCTGCCGCAGAATTCACGTCGTACTCCGCCAGCAGCCTCGCCAGATCCTCATGCACCCCGCTGGACGGAGCAGGCGCACAGCAAGGCTCGGCGATCTGCGCAAAGGGACTATCCGCCATCGCGGGCGAGCAGCACCCCGACTGGTTCTCTACCTTCGCATACGCATTCAAATCCACACCACTGTCGACAATCTCCACATACTCAAACCCTGCGGCGACCAGCCCGGCGCGATAGCTCTCAATGGGAATCGCCCCTGCAATACACCCGACATACGCGGCCATGCTCTCCGCCACGGCCTTCGGCAACTCTCCCTTCAACGCAATGTCGCTCACTGCAAGCCGCCCACCCGGCTTCAAAATCCGTGCCATCTCGCGGAAGACCGCATCCTTATCCGGCGCCAGATTTATCACGCAATTGCTGATCACACAATCTACCGAAGCATCCGCCAGCGGCAACTTATCGATCGTCGCCAGATGAAATTCCACGTTCGTAAACCCACCCTGCGCCGCATTCGCACGTGCCCGCTCAATCATCGACTCGGTCATGTCGATCCCAATGGCCTTGCCCTCCGGCCCCACCATGGGCGACGCCAGAAACACATCCAGCCCCCCGCCCGATCCAAGATCCACTACAACCTCCCCCGTGCGAATGGACGCCATCGCCGTCGGATTCCCGCACGAAAGTCCCATGTTCGCGCCCGCCGGAATGGAGGTCAGTTCCGCCTCGCTATACCCAAACGCCGCCGCCACTGCCGCCA
>JAYVDT010000319.1:0-4900 GCA_043749265.1 Rhodanobacteraceae bacterium
CCCCACCCACCTGATACAGATGCAGTTCGATTGCGAGCGCAGCTTCCCACTGAGAAGCTGAACCTGAGACGCTGATTCTTGTGCCCGAACCGGAAACGTCGTCAATAGACAAGCCTTGCCCCTGAGCCCAGGCGACAGCGCCAGCCAGCTGATCTTGAGTGGCGCCGTACCGATCGGCAAACTCCCTTGGACTTATCCACTTATGGAACCTTGGAGAATCCGGCTGCCCAAGTTCCGCCAAAAATATATCCAGCAAAGCCTCGCGCGCCGCGTCTGGAGTCAGCGTTAGCGTAACCGCCAGTCTCTGCGATGAAGGAATCGGACCAGCGTCTGGTGTCGAAGCAAGCGACTCAAGAGATCGTGTAGCAAGGGCGACACGCGATTGAGCCAGGGCAGGTACAGCAAGCAGGCTGACCGCAAGCGTGGCAACGGCGAGCAGGGAGAACTCCAGCCTGCGGAACAAAAGCAGCATTTGTGTCATCTTAATAAAATGGTCGCATCGGGGTTTGCGAAAGGCAATAGAAAAAACCCCCGCCTTTTGGGTAAGGGGGTCTATCTTTTGGTGCACACCTTTCAGGGCAGTGGAAATGGGAGTACGGAATGACCGTAATCCTGAAGCCAACCCTACAACGTGTACTTCCCGGCTTTGATCTGGTGTGTCGCTACCTGCCGGCGCAACGCAATCGTATCGGCAGGCTCATGCTTACCCAGGCGCCGAAGAATCGCGAACTGCGTCCGTGCCATATCCCCCTCCGCGACGGCTGCAATCACCATGCGCGCAGACTTTTCGATCGTCTCCATCGCCTGCGCAGCGTATATGCGAACCATGGCAACCGGAATCGCCGAAGCACTGCTTCCCTGCTTTGTTGCAATCTTGTCAGCACGCAGAATAGCGGACTCCAGCGTAAATACCGCCATGATCATGTCCGCCAGCGCCCCCATCACTTCCTGTTCGTCGGCGATCTTCTGCATGTACTTCTGCGTCGCAGAGCCAGCGACAAACAGCGTCAGTTTCTTGGCGGCAGCCAGTAGATCGTATTCAGTAGCCAGTGGTCCAATCCGCTCTTCCTTCTCACTGGGCCCACTCATCACCTCATCCATGATCAACTTGATAGCTGGCATCAACGCCAGCTTTCCAGACATCGCCGACTTCATCAGCCAGCCCGTAATAATCAGCCGATTGATCTCGTTCGTCCCCTCAAAGATGCGATTGATGCGCGCATCCCGATACGCACGTTCAGCCGGATATTCCTCGACATATCCATAGCCGGCAAAGATCTGCAGCGACTCGTCGACGACCATGTCCAGCATCTCGGAGGCCCACACCTTCACAATCGAGCATTCCACGGCATACGACTCGATCTGCTTCTGAATCTCCTTCGTGTCGTTCTTATCCACGCCAGCCAAAGCCTGGTCGATCAACCCCACCGTCCGGTAGCACAAGGCCTCTCCGACGAAGATTCCTGTCGCCATGTTCGCTATCTTTTCCTGAATCAGCCCGAAATCGCAGATCGCCTTTCCAAATGCCTTCCGCTCCTTCGAATACCTGAGTCCGTTGTTAAAGGCCATGCGCGCCCCGCCGACTGCTGCATTGCCCAGCTTGTAGCGACCCACGTTCAAAATGTTGAATGCAATATGGTGTCCCTTGCCGACCTCGCCCAGGAGGTTCTCGGCAGGAATCTTGCAGTCGGTCAGAACCAGCGGCGTCGTAGACGACCCGCGAATGCCCAGCTTGTGCTCTTCATTCCCTGAGCGGAATCCCGGTGTACCTTTCGCAACCAGGAATGCCGTAAGCCGTTCCTTTCCCGCATCCTTGCCTTCTGTAACCAGGCACTTCGCAAAGATCGTAAACAGATCGGCGAACCCACCGTTCGTGATCCACATCTTCTCGCCATTCAGCGTGTAGGTCTTTCCGTCCTCGGATAGTACTGCGCGCGTATTGGCATTGACAGCGTCAGATCCCGAACTTGACTCCGAGAGCGCATACGCGCCGACCATCGTGCCATTAGCAATTTTCGGCAGATACTTTCGCTTCTGTGCCTCGGTGCCATACCAGACCAGCGGCAGTGTGCCGATGCCCGTATGCGCGGAGAACACCACCGAAAAGCTGCCCTGCTTCGAAATGTTCTCGGCGATAATGGCGCTCGTCGCCTTATCCATCTCCAACCCGCCGTACTCCTCAGGAATATCGACAGCCGTCAGCCCAAGGTCGGCAGCCTCTTTGAGCAAGCGCCGCGTAACGGTAAAGTCCTTATGCTCGATAGCATCGGAGTTGGGAACAACTTCATTGGTAGCAAAATCAGCTGTCGTCTGGGCAATTTGACGATGTTCGTCGGTGAAGTCCTCCGGAAAGAAGCAGGAATCCGACGTAGTGTTCGTAATGAGGAAGGCTCCACCAGAGGTACGGGTTGCAGCGGGATTTGCAGTCATTGTGGCCATGAGATTACTCCTTCATAAGCGGTATAATGGTTTCCAAAACTAGTTGAAGGACTCGAAGATCCCCGCAGCGCCCATGCCACCGCCGACACACATCGTCACCATTCCATACTTGGCCTTACGCCGCGACATCTCGCGCAGAATCGTAGCAGTCAATTTGGCTCCGGTGCACCCAAGCGGGTGACCCAAGGCAATGGCTCCACCATTCGGATTCAACTTTGCAGGGTCGATGCCCAACACCTTGATGACGGCAAGTGACTGTGCGGCAAACGCTTCGTTCAGCTCAAACACATCAATATCCTCAAGCGATAGCCCGGTCATCTTCAACACCTTCGGGATGGCATGGATAGGCCCGATGCCCATCTCTTCCGGATCACACCCCGCGTACGCAAAAGCGATGAAGCGAGCCATCGGCTTAATCCCAAGTGCATCCGCCCGCGAGCGGCTCATTACGACCGCAGCGGCGGCACCGTCTGAAGTCTGCGAAGAATTCCCGGCCGTGACGGTCCCCTTGGCATGGAACACAGCCTTCAACTTGGCCAGGGCCTCAAGAGAGGTATCGGCCCGCGGCCCTTCATCCTTTGAAAACACATTGGTGTTCAACGTGACCTTAGACTTCGGACCGGGAACAGCGGACTTCACCTCAACCGGCACAATCTCGTCGTCAAAGTTGCCATTCGCTTGCGCGGCAAGTGCTTTCTGGTGCGACTCGTAAGAAAACTGATCCATTGCCTCGCGAGTGATGCCGTAGTGACTCGCAACCCGCTCCGCAGTCAGGCCCATTGACATAAAGCTACCGGGATAATTTTCCACCAGCCACGGGTTCACCGAAATCTTGTTCCCGCCAAACGGCACATATGACATGCTCTCCGTACCCCCCGCCAGAATTACATCCGCAGAACCGCCCCGAATCCGATCCGCCGCGATCGCAATCGACTGCAGTCCGGATGCACAGTACCGATTGATCGTCATGCCGGAGGTCGTAATCGGCAAACCGGCCCGAAAGCTCGCGACCCGCGCAACGTTCATCCCCTGCTCGGCCTCGGGCATCGCACAGCCCAGGATGACGTCTTCAATCTCCGCCTTATCGAGCTGCGGAATACGCTCTAGCGCACCTGTAATGGCAGCGGCGGCAAGGTCGTCCGGACGTGTGGTGCGGAGCGTTCCCCGCGGAGCCTTGCCAACGGCGGTGCGGACTGCCGAAGCGATAATGACTTCATTCATTGCTAAAACCTCGATAGTTCAACGACTAAGTTAAGCGGGCTCTAAGATCGGCGGGCTCTAAGATCGGTGCTCGCTAGTTCCGCAGCGGCTTGCCTGTCTTCAACGTGAAAGCAATACGTTCCTGCGTCTTTTTTTCTCCGCAAAGATTGAGGAATGCCTCCCGCTCAAGATCCAAAAGATACTGCTCGCTGACAAGAGTTCCCGGTGTAACCTTGCCGCCGCACAACACATAAGCAACCCAATTGGCGACCTTCGAGTCGTGGTCGGAGATAAACTCGCCTTGCCGCATCGTCCATACCGCAAGCTTAAGCGTGGCCAAGGCATTCTCTCCCGGAGCCGGAATGTCAGTCCTCGGCATCGGCGCAGTGTAACCCGTCTTAGCAAGCGCGGCCGCTCGAATCGCGGCGTCCGTCAGCAACCGTTCACGATTCATCGTGATCGCATCCGAAGCCTTCAGAAATCCCAGTCCCCGAGCCTCAACAGCTGACGTCGACATCGACGCCTTCGCGATGGTCTCGAAATTCTTCTTCAGCGCTTCAAAGATCTCTGCCCCCTCCCCGCGAGCATCCGGACGAATTGAAGACCCTGCCTCAATCGTCTTCAAGACCATTTCCTTGCAGCCTCCGCCGCCCGGAATCAGACCCACCCCGGTCTCCACCAATCCCATGTAGAGCTCCGCATGAGGCTGGCGAGCCGCGGCATGAAGCGAAATCTCAACTCCCCCGCCCAGACACATCCCATAGGGCGCAACCACCACCGGACGCGGACAGAACTTGATGGCCTGCGTCATATTCTGGAACTGTCGCACGGCCATTTCGACCTCGTCCCACTCCTCCTCCTGCACGGACAGGAGCAGTTGCATCAGGTTGGCTCCAACTGAAAAGTTGGACGAATCACCCGTAATCACGAAAGACGAAAAGTCCCGAACAGCATCAGACGACGGCTTGAGCGTTTGAGCAATCAGTGAGACGATATCGCCGCCCAGAGCATTCATCTTGGAGTGCAACTCAATGCCCCCCACACCGTTCCCAAGATCAACCACCGACGCCCCGGGATTCTTCTTATAAACGCCCTTGGCCTTCTTCACTGTCGCGAAGGACGAAACACCTTCAGCCACGAGCACTGGCTTATAACTGCCAACTAACGGATCAAAGAACTGCCGCCCGCCAGGAGTGAAAGAGTCATCCCGGTACCATCTCTCGCCACCCGCTTTAAGCAGTTCCTCCACGTTCGGCGATAC
>JAYVDT010000320.1:0-4831 GCA_043749265.1 Rhodanobacteraceae bacterium
GCTGCCCGTGTAATCCACATGCGTCCCCGTCGTCCAGAGGCCTAGGACACCGCCCTTTCACGGCGATGACACGGGTTCGAATCCCGTCGGGGACGCCAACACCCTTTCATCAACTCTTTCGTCGCCTAAGCTCATAAAGAATGAGTGAGTTGACCTGGGTTTCAACACTCCAGAGTAGATGATCGCGCCCTTGGGAAATAGGAGCTTGAGGAGGGATGACCGTTGCTCCAAGTCATTCTTTTCCTACATAGTTAGCAGGTTCCAAAACATACTCTGCAGGTATCCGACCGCGTCCTCAATGTCCAGCACATCGAAAGACTGACTCGCCAACTCCTGACGCAGCCGTGCGATTTCCGATAGCAGCGGGTCTGTCCCTCGTTTGAAGGCTTCTTTCGTGATGATTCCTTTGGCCAACGAGTCGAGCAGCCGCGCTTTCTTGCCTTCTACCCGCGTGAGTTCGCGCTTCCTGGAGTCCGCTTCGATTGCCGCCGCCTGTGCCCTCTCAGTCCATATCAAACGAAAGAGATTGACTACCGCTTGCAAACACATAAGTTCCGGCTCCATCTTGACGAGCAGAGTCCCAAGCGCGCTCTCTGCCTTATCCGCCCTGATTGAGAAGTGTCCCTTTCCTTTGAAACAACGATAGTAGTTGTGCTGGTGTTTCTCCCTTTCGACAGATTTTTTCGGAAATCGTAGTCCCATCTTCCCCGTTGAAGTAGCACCAGTTACAAGAGCGTTGCACAAGTTGCAACGCATTATACCCTTGATCGGGAACGCTTCGTTCTGTCTTTTGTGCGGCATCGTGACGGCTGCTCTTCCGCTAAGCACATTTGAACCCGGTCAAATAGTTCCTCACTAGCGAGCGGCACGAAATCACCTTTGACTCTGAGGTTCCACTTCTTCGCGTACATCCGACCGCAATACAATTCGTTCTTGAGCAGCCGCGCCACAGTCTCTTGATTCAGCGCCTTACCCTTGACACTCCGCAATCCCAAGTTCGTGAGATGGGTTAGGGCCGTACTCTTCTTGGCCTGACCAGACGCAAGCATTTCAAAGAGCTTGACGATGAAGGGACCGCGTACAGGATCAATCTGGAGGCACTGGAACGGCTTAGACGCGCTCGTATATCCAATGGGCGCAGACCAAGCCCATCGCCCCGCCTTGAACGTGGCCTTCATTGAGAGCAGGCTCCGAGCAGCCCGGTTAGAGTTGTCAAGCTCATCCACAGCGGAAAGAATGGTCGCGGCGAAACGACCACTTGGAGAGTCGTCCGTCTGCTCAGTGGCAGAGACCAACCGGATACCCAAGCTTTGCAACCGCCGGGTATAAATGGCCGTGTCTTCAACGCTTCTAGCAAATCGGTAAAACTTGAATACGACAAGATGGCTCACTCTGTCCTGAACCGTATCTAGGTAGCGGAAGAGCTTCTGAAACTAAGTCCGGTCCTCGCTCTTGGCACTTTCACCGGCTTCAATGAAGATCTTGTCAACGTCAAGCTCATGCTCTTCAAACCATTTGCGGCAAGCCTCTTCCTGGGTTCCCGTTGAAGTGTTCCCAACCTGCGACGATGAAGAAACTCTCAAATACAAGATGGCCTTCATAGCGCATCCTTATCGTCCGTGTTCTCGTGCAGGTAAGCAATCCAACGGACGTCTTCCAGAGCAGCCCCACGCGCCTGCTCAATGGTGCGGCTTGGAAACCCTGGCAATTCATCTTTCGCATCCTGCACGGTCACGCTAGGCCCCCGCAACTTCACTTGAAGATGATCGAACATGTGGTTGGCGACTACCGCAAGCTCATCGCCGAGATAAGCAACCTGGGCGCCTGTCTTCCCGTCAGCAATGGACCCCAGAAGCAGCCTTGTTTCCGCAATCGTTGGCATTAGTCTTCCCTCTTGAATCGTCCATCAAGCATCAAGCCGTCCTCAAATGCTTTGAGGAGTTTCGTATCAGCCTTCGCCACACGAAGCGAAGCCGCTATAACTTGTGAGTCACTGACCCGATGACCCTTTCCAGCGATATACGCAGACAATGCACGTATCCGGCCCATGTCCTCATCCTTGAGAAAGATGTTTTTCGCCTTCCCTCGCTTGCTTGCAGCCTTTTTTGTCGTCATGCTGCCAACCTCTCCGCGTGTTCGTTCGCCCGAATGATCTTGTTGACGGTCGCACCTAGCCACGGTTCGCCCAGCCGAGTACGGCAACCTTCCAAGTTCAGAGTATCGGCGATTGCTACAAGGCTCATGCCTGACGCTCTAAGCTCCCTCATGCGTTCGACGACGGCTTGCCCACCATCCATGACCCCAAAGCTCTTGATGCCTTCACAGCGACCCGTCTTGGCCTTTACCCGTTGCCGTGCTCCGCGAAGCTTCAATACGATCATCGTCTTTTCGTATTGAGCGATGGACCCGAAGATTTGGCGCATCAGTATTCGGCTTGGATCATTACTGCAAAGATCAGGTTCTGCCACGGATACCAGCTCGAAGCTGTTCTTCCGCATATCCCCGATGATGTTCTCCTGCACCATCAAATCCCGAGCGAGACGGTCAAGCTTCTGGATCAACACGACCTTGACCGCGCCGTCCTGGAGAGCAACCATCAGGTCAAGAAGAGCGGGACGATTGGTTAGGTCCTGCGTTGCGCTCACGCCCTGTTCTTCAAAGGTATGGACAACGGCAAACCCGTTTGTCTTCGCATACTGCTCGATTGCAATCCGTTGCCGAGTGAATCTATCCCCGCCCAACTGTCCCTTACCGCTCACTCTCAGATATGCAAACGCTTCTCTCATGCACCAAACACTATGCGCAGAGTGTGCAGCATGCAGGCTTATTCTACGGAATTGGCTTATGTTGTTGATTTCATTGAAATACACCCTCAGCGGCACCCTCGTTTGGTACAACCTCATCCCGTCGTCATCCTCGGAGGATGGTGGGGGATGGCTGCGTTACGGATTACGCGGTACTAGCAATAACCGCTTAAGTCAGGCTGGGGCCTTGTTAACCTTTATTAACTCTTAAATTTTGCATTCTCACTCGGGACCCTAAGGCGGAATCGGTAGAGTCATAGACATGAATGCGGAACAGGCGAAGGCGTGTCGACAATACGTTGTATGTCACCTCAAGCTCATGGAAGTTCTCCATTTGACGCTACTGAGTTTTCATCTCACAGACACAGGGTCTTTCCCAGACAACGAACTGGGTCATGACGTGGGTCAATTCAAAGAAACTTAATTAGGCGCTACCGTTACGGCGTTTGTGGTGATCTCGACCAATTCAAGGAGCACACATATCCGTTCAATTTGGAAGCGCCTCCATTCCACTCACGCAGACGCGATAGATCGGATTTGGGACACGAAGATCACCGCTGGGGAGACCGTGATGAAGGCTTATTGTGATCAGGCTGGAGCGCATGGTGACAGGCCACATAAATACTTTGGGGCGAAGATGGGCCTCTTCGCAGAGAAGGCAAAGGTAATGTCTGCCCTGGGCGCGTTCCTCGGACTTTCAATATGTCTGCTGAAGCGGCAAGCAAAGGAACTGCCGGATGTCTCTTCAAAGATGGAAGCCACCTTACTTGACATCGAATTGGGGTTTCCCCAAGGAGCTTTCAATCGCCGTTGGCTGCGCACCATGCACCTCATTCAACCGGGACCTTACACAAGGAAGTTCCCATAGCAGGGTTCCACCCCAAAGTCCTTACGATGCCCAGCCATTCGGGTACCTGAAATGACTCAATAACCGAAGCGTAGAGACTCGTTGAACCTCGTCGTCCGTCGTCGTCTCACACCTTTTCTCGTCGGTACGGTTGGACCTCGTACCGATCGCCATACCTCCGGCATTCATAGAAAGTCATCGACGCTGGACGAGACGCAGCATCACGAACTTGGACAGAAGTAGGCCCCTCAAACGCACCAAACGCGCACTTTGAAAACTGCCATGTACACCTTGACAACTTTATTTTGGATGGGGAAGTAATCGATACTAAATGCGATACGTTGTTCTGATCCCCAAAACTCTTGACAAGCAATGAATCATGTATCACCTCGTTGAGTGCAGTGGGGTAAACAAACACTCTTCACCCCGCCAAGGCGTTCTTCAGAGGACGCCCTTTTTCGTCTCCATCACAACTCAGAGGACATCCCACCTCATTGAAAGGTTTACCCCGTCATGCCCGAAACACTCAGTCTCCTGTCCACCGCTGAAGCCGCCCGCATCCTCGGAATCTCGAAGGCAACCGTGCTCCAGTACGTCAAGTCCGGTCGACTCGCGTCATCTTGCTACGCCCGCAGATTCCGGTTTCAGGATGCCGACCTCAGCGCCTTCCTCAACGACAACCACAGGGGCCAGCGATGACACGTACGGGTCGCCCGTGTGACCAGAAGCATGATCTTCCGATCGTGAAACCCAAACGCAAGACCTCGCTCATATATCCCGCGCCCTTGATGCGGATGGTCTTCGTTCCTGATGGCGAGTTCCTGGGATGGTAGGCAGTAGCACCCAACCTAAAAGAGGACCTCTCCAATGGCTGACAAGCTCACAGATGCAGAATTTATCCACGCCTACAACGAAGCCCGCACCGAACCCGTCGCCGTAGTCACGCCCAGCACCTACGAAGCGATGTACCTGGTTGAACGCGCCAAAGCCGACCAGCTCCGTGAAGTCCTCGCCGCGGCACGCATCAATCCTGATCGTCCCACCGCGAAGGAGGCAGGCGGTCCAACCAAATCGGCCGAGCAGGTCAAGGCCCAGCTCGGCCAGGTGCAGATGTTGAACCTTACCCGAGAACAGAAGCTCGCAGCTCTTGGAGTTGTCGACGCCACCGTGACGGATGAAT
>JAYVDT010000321.1:0-4809 GCA_043749265.1 Rhodanobacteraceae bacterium
ACTGAAATGACGGGCTGAACCTGTATCCTTCAGCCCGTCTTACCGGGAAAATCAGCGACGGAGCGAAGCCTTGCTTGTAAGCGGCAGGTCTCGTGAAGACGAGCCAACCGAGACGTTGTATTCTCCTCCGAGCCATTGCCAGTCATCTGCAGTCTCGTTGAACACAGCTAACGCCAGCGGTTCCATTGCCACGGTCACCTTTCTGCTCTCGCCTGGGTTCAGGGGAATGCGCTGCCACCCTGCCAGACGGCGAAAATTCTCCTTTGCCTCTGCTGGAAGCTGCACGTATACCTCTGCGACTTCAGTGCCTGCACGCTGCCCTGTATTTTGCACAGTAAACGAAGCCGTCTTTGCCGCCGCATCTACGTGCAGATCTGCATAGCGATAGCTGGTGTAAGAGAGGCCAAAGCCAAAAGGAAATAGCGGCTGCTTGTTCTCGGAATCAAACCACTTGTAGCCAAAGCGCGTGCCTTCCGACAGATCGGCAGGGAAGCTGGTCTTCCGCTGTTCCTTGGTCCAATGCTCCGGCAGACCGCCTTCACCACGGCTTGCGTCGATACCGAAGATCTGCGGGTGTGGGAGATCTGCTTCAGTCTTCGGAAACGTGATGGGCAGTTTTCCAGATGGGTTGACCGTGCCAAACAGCAGGTTGGCAATCGCCTGGCCGCCGCCGATGCCGGGATACCACGCCTCCATAATCCCCGCGACCTGGTCAGCCCAAGGCATCGATACCGGATTGCCCGTTACGAGTACGGCTACGGTCTTAGGCTGGGCTGCGGCCACTGCACGAATCAGGTCATCCTGCTTGTGCGGCAGCGCCAGGGTGAGGGAGTCGGCGCCCTCGCTCATGTACTGATCCGCAAAGACAATCGCCACATCGGACGAGCGTGCGAGCGCTGCAGCAGAGGCGAGATCCGTGCCGGCGTTGAAGATCACCTTCGTGCCTGGAGCATGCTCCTGGATATACCGTAACGGAGACGACGCAAAGTAAACTGCATGACCCCACCGCGTCGGCTCCGACGGATTGATAGCGTTGCCACCGGGCGCATCCACCTGCGCAGAACCGCCGCCGGACATGAGGCCCACGTCAGCATGAGCGCCAATGATCGCGATTGTGCGCAGCTTTCCTGCATCGAGCGGAAGGATGCCACGCTCGTTACGCAGCAGCACAATGCTCTCTTCGGCAATGTGCTGCGAGTCATCCCGTCCGCGGAACGGATCGACCACGCGCCGCGGTGCCGACGGATGATCGATGACACCGGCCGCAAACATGCTGCGGAGTAAACGATGCACCATATCGTCTAGCCGGGCGAGCGGGACGGCGCCACTTTGCACAGCATCCAGGAGAGGTTTGCCGAAGTACTCTTCACCCGGCATCTGCATATCGAGCCCTGCCAGCGTGGCTTTGACAGTCGTGTGCGTCGCTTCCCAGTCGGAGACGACGAAGCCCGGATAATGCCACTTGCCCTTGAGTACATGGTTCAAGAGATAGTCGTTCTCGCACGCCCAGTCGCTGTTGATTTTGTTGTAGGCGCACATCACGGATGAAGGATGACCGATGCGAATCCCCAACTCGAAGGCGAGTAGATCACTCTCGCGCATTGCCTTTGGTCCAATCTTTACGTCGACGATTGTGCGGCCTGTCTCCTGATCATTCATGGCATAGTGCTTGATGTCGCCCATGATTTGATTCGCCTGCACGCCCTTGATCAAATGGCCCACGGTGACGCCTGCGAGCACGGGGTCTTCCCCTGGGTACTCAAACAAGCGGCCGTTGCGTGGGTCGCGCGCCAGGTCTACGCCGCCACCAATCGACTGGTTATAACCCTGGTCGCGCAGTTCGCGGCCGATCACATCTCCGTAAAGCTGGGCTGCATCCGCATCCCATGAAGCTGCGGCACCCAGCACAGACGGAAGCAGAGTCGCATATCGACTTTGCGGTGCTGCCATGCGAACGCCCACAGCGGAGTCCGCCTGCTGAAGGTCAGGAATTCCTAGCCGTGGAATGCCGAGCACCTCGCCTGCACCTCCATTATTGCCAGCAGGAACCGGGTCCCCCTCACGCAGCGGTCCCCATCCAATACCATGCACCAGCTGGATCTTTTCCGGCAGCGTAAGCTCGTGCAAAACCATGTCTGCACGCTGATCCGGCGTAAGCCTGGAATCCATCCATGGTTGATTCTTTTTGGTCGGATGGCTCGTTTGTGCCGACGCGTTAAAGCAACTGACCAATAAAAGACCAATAACAAACTGGCAAAACTTCATGGGTGTTACTCCTTGGAAATAATCTTTCATTAGATACTACTGACGCTGGGAAAGAACGACTTGGACGACTGCTTTATCTGTTCCCGTCCATGCCTGTGGACCGGTGTGTGAAAGCTTCGCAGATGCGTCCGACCAGTGAAGCTGAGTTAACTTGAACTCGCCCCTCTCGTAAGCATAAGTATTGCCATCGTCGCGGTAGAGATTGAATTGCCCGTCAGCACCGGGATAGATTCGAAGGTTAACAATATCCTGAATTTCATTCGTGCTTTCAACTGGCGAGCCAAGCGGCAGAATAGCCCCCGCTCGAACGAACAGTGGAATCGTATCGATGGGCGCATCAACAACTATGGTTTGGCTGCCGCGGAAACGTTCGTTGGTCCAGAAGTTGTACCAGTCAGTGCCTGCGGGCAGGTATACCGTTCGACTAATCCGCCCTTGCTCCGTGACGGGTGCAACCAGCAGGGATGGGCCAAACATATACTCATCCCCAATATCTGCGACCTTCGGATCATTGCCAAAGTCCATAAAGAGACCCCGCATAAATGGCGCGCCGGTTTCATGCGTTGCATGTGCCAGCGAATAAATATAGGGCATCAATTGATAGCGCAGACGCAGGTACTTTACGAGAATCGGCTCAGCCTGCTTTCCATAGGACCAGACTTCATTCTGCGGGCGGCTTCCGTGCGATCGAAAGTTCGGCTGGAAAGCTCCATACTCAAACCAGCGAACATATAGCTCCGGATAGTCGTCGTAGTGGCCAATGTTCTCGCGAGCGTCGGACGGGTCGAGCAGCGCCGGACGCTCCGGCGTATGACGCGAAGGCAGATACTGCCAGCCACCAATATCAGTTGACCAATACGGCATCCCCGACGCCACGAAGTTGATCCCCGTACTCACCTGCCGCTTTAACGTGTCCCAATTCCCGGAGATGTCAGACGACCAGAAGATCGTCCCGTTATGTTGCGCTCCAAGATAAGCATCACGTGCCAGGACCAATGCACGTGCACTGAGATCGCGGCGAAAGCCATCATAAAAAGCCGCGGTGTGAAAGAGCGGATAGACATTGAAGAACTGTGTGCCCGGACCTATATGAAAGTAACTTCCGTTGGGCGGAAGATCGGGTTCCGTCTCATCCGCCCAGAACGCATCAAAACCTTTGGCGACATAGTTTTCTTTCACCACGTTCCAATACCAGCGAGCCGCCTCTGGATTGGTCGTATCGATATCCGAGCCAGCCCTGTCATAGGGGAGTCCGTTCGTCGGCGTTCCATCGGCAAGCTTTTCGAACCATCCATTTTTCATGACCGTTGCGTAGTAGCGATCCTCGGGAACGAAGCGTGGCCATACGCTGATCATGGTGTGGAAGTGCAGCGCATGAAGTTGTTTGTTCAACCCCACGGGATCTGGCCACCTGGCCGGGTCCATGTCCATCTCGCCCATCTTTGTGTAGTGAAACCAGTCGATGACGAGATCATCAATGGGATAGTGGCGCTCGCGGTATCCCTGTGCAACCGCCATCAACTCGTCTTGCGAGCTATAACGCTGCTTGCATTGGATATAGCCATAAGCAGATTTCGGAAGCATGGGCGTGTCGCCTGTCAGCGTACGGTAGCCGGTATAGATTTCGTCGTACGTCTTGCCTGCGATGACGAAGAACGACACGCGCTGGCCCACGTCTGAGGTCCAACGAACCTGGTCGTTGAAGCCGAACGCAACCGTTGTCGCGGAGGGGTTGTCCCACACTAGGCCATAACCTTTATTAGTCACAATGAAGGGAACGCAAACGCTTTGACCTGAGGGGGCGTTGTAGTCATGGGCGCATCGGAGCACATGTCCTCGCCGGTCGAGATTGCCCTCCTGGTTTTGCCCGAGTCCGTAGAAGTGTTCGTCTGGAGGCGTTGCGAAAGAGGCTCCAATCTGGAAGAACGGAGGATCGGTCGGACGCCTATCGTAAAGAATATCGGCGTTGCCGTCCTTGTGATTTGGCACTGACATCTGCCAGCCCTGCATCTGGACCAGCGAATCGCCTTCCGGCGTCTTGATTGAGAGACCGACACCCGGTGTGGATCCGTTAAAGAACTTCGCGATATCTCCGGACGTCCCCGTGGGCACGTATTTTGGGGCCTCCGGCGACACCGTCACGACCAAGCGTGAAGACCGCAAGGTGTCTCCAACTTCCGTATTGGCAGCAGTCCATCCTGACGCGGACGGGGGTGCGATGATGCCGTAGCCGGGCGCCGCCAGCGCATCTTCGCGCCGCAAGCTCAAACTGATCCGAACGATGTTGGGCCCGTAAGGCTCAACCTGAACCGTGGCTTCGCCGCGATTCAAAATGAGTTGCGCTGAACAGACCCCCGGCCCACCGAGGACGAGGCCCAGCAGACCCAATGTGGTGCCAACTTTAAAATCGATCACGCGTCGCGGCACAGGCAAAACAGATAATCCTCCGAAGGTTGATCGCAATACCTAAGAGAGTAAGTGGAACCTCGGAGAGGTGTCTATGCAATAAATGGTCAACACCAAAAGGCAACGCCTGGGCATGAG
>JAYVDT010000322.1:0-4801 GCA_043749265.1 Rhodanobacteraceae bacterium
AGCCGCATCATGGGGAAGGACAAGGAAAAGGCCTTCTGGGGCATCGATCAGGATGCGCACGCGTTTGAGCGCTTTATCCGGCGCTTCCTGACCAAGTACGACCGCTGGAACTCCCCCAAGTATCTGTTTGGCGAGTCCTATGGGACGCCACGCTCGGCTGTTCTGTCTGCCGCGCTCCAGAATGTCGACCTGAACGGCATCGTCCTGCTTTCCGCGATTCTCAGCTTCGATAACTCGATCGACGGTCCCAAGTGGAACCCGGGCGTAGACCAGGCCTATGCGCTTGGCCTTCCGACGTTTGCCGCTACCGCTTACTACCACCACAAGTTGCCCACACAGCCTGCGGCTCTTGAGCCCTTTCTTGCGGAGGTGGAAGCGTTCACGCTCGGCGAGTACGAGACTGCGCTGTTGCAAGGCTCGATGCTGACGGATGCCCAACGGAATGGTATCGCCGAGAAGCTCCATAACTACACCGGGCTGCCGGTTGCTTATTTGCTGAAGAGTAATCTGCGCGTCTCCGGCGGGGCCTTCACCAAGACCCTCCAGGATCCTGACGGCACCACCACAGGCCGCCTCGACAGCCGCTACAAGGGTCCGGACATGAATCCCATGTCGGAGGAGGCTGACTACGATCCGCAGTCCAATGCGATCTCGTCCGCCTACACGACGGCCATCAACCAGTACATGCGGACGGAGCTTAAATATGGTCGCGACTGGACCTACAAGCCCGGGGCCTATGGCGATGCCAACTTCAGTTGGGATCTGCGCCACCAGACTCCCGGTGGCCCACCCGTTGGCCAGGGCGAAGGCGGACCTAACGTGATGGGCGATCTTGCCATGAGCATGAAGGCCAACCCTAAGATGCACATCATGCTTGCAGGGGGCTACTACGATCTAGCCACGCCTTACTTTGAAGGCAAGTTTGAGATGCACCATCTGCCCATTCCGCAGAAGCTGCAATCCAATATCAGTTACAAGTACTACGAGTCCGGCCATATGGTGTACGTGAATGAAGGCGTGCTCTCGAAGTTTCACGATGACGTCGCCGCGTTTATCCGCGGCACGGAGTCAGGTAAGTAGAGCCGGGCTTGACTCGCAAGGACCTCTATAAGTCCAACGCGCATCTCGTCAGTTGAGGTTTGCTGACGAGATGCCGATTTGCGAAGACTAATCGGCTAATTTCAAAGCGCAGAATGACTAGTTAAGTTTGCAAACACCGGGAAATAAAAAGGTAGGGCGCCTAGTTGCGCCAGCCGACGAATAATGAAAAGAACCGAGGAAGACCGTGTGCAATCCACTACGCGAAGAGCACATAAGGCAATCTCGCGTTGTGACATTAGGCGGCCACAATACCGCTATGAGACACGAGGAAGTAAGCAGCGATAAAGACAACGAATCTCTACCCATCAAGAATTAAAAGTCCTTCGGTAGAATCACTGAGCGGCAACGGCTGAAAAAATCAGAACGAGGTAAGACAGCCAGACCCAGGGCGGCTGGTCACGGAAAAATCCAGTTCGGATTGCTGTGGGTGAGGTGCGGAATGATGAGTACGCAGGTAGCAGCGTCGAGACAAAACGACAGGATTGTCCACACTCCCGAAGAGCGAACGACTCCTACAGGGTGGTTTCATTCTTGAATGAAAGCTTCCGCACATAACCATAGAACAATAGAGCGCTGACGGCAGGCATAAGGGTGGACACGGCAACCCACATCATGAAGGGGCTACACCAGAGATACATTCCGAACCCACGACTGTAGCGATCACATACATCGCAAGAAATGTTCCGACGATCCAGCCTGCTTTACTTACTTTTCGCTCGAATCCATGTTCTCGCTCTTGGCCGATAGTCCAAGTTTCGTAAATCTGGCTCGGCGCAATCAAAAG
Source organism: Rhodanobacteraceae bacterium (assembly GCA_043749265.1). GTDB lineage: Bacteria > Acidobacteriota > Terriglobia > Terriglobales > Acidobacteriaceae > Edaphobacter. The sequence continues at coordinate 1,886 of JAYVDT010000322.1, forward strand.
GGCCGGAAGACCCGCTCGTATCTTGAATACTTATCCAAAATGGACCACCCTAAGCCGATAGTGGCGAAGATAGGGCGAATATAATCGAGGTTAACTTGTTATGTCTAGCCCAGCCCAACCCGATCGCTTCAGCTTTCTGCATATCGACCTGAACAGCTTCTTTGCTTCGGTAGAGCAGCAACTGCACCCCGAGTATCGGGGCAAACCTGTAGGCGTGTGCGGCACGACGGCAGATACAGGCGCGCTGATCGCGGCGAGTTACGAGGCCAAGGCGCTCGGGATCAAGACGCTGACGAAGGTGGGGGAGGCTAAGCGGATCTGTCCGGAGATCATCCTGGTGGATGGGTCGCACACGGTGTACGCGGAGTTCTCGCACAGGATTGCGGCTGCGGTGGAACGCTGCTGTCCGGTGGCGCATACGCCGTCGATCGACGAGATGGTGTGTGAGCTGATTGGTCGGGAGCGGGAGCTGCCCAATGCGCGGCAGATCGCGCTGGAGATCAAGCAGGCGATCCGGGATGACGTAGGCGAAACTCTGCGGTGTTCCATTGGAATGGCGCCGAACCGTTATCTTGCGAAGATTGCGAGCGACATGCAGAAGCCGGATGGATTGATTGGCCTGTTGCCGTCACAGCTTCCGCGTGCAATTGCGCATTTGGAGTTGAGGGACCTGCCGGGTGTTGGGGCTCGGACAGAGGCGAGGTTGAACGGCAAGGGCATTACGACGATGGAGCAGTTGCTGGCGCTTGACCGAAACGGGATGCACCAGCTTTGGGATTCGGTGTGGGGGGACAGGCTTTATCACTGGCTGCGGGGTGCGGATTCTGGTGATGACGGGGCGCCGATTGCGGCGGAGATTCAGAAATCGCTGGGGCATTCGCACGTGCTGGGGCCGGAGTTTCGTTCCGATGAGGGAGCGTGGTCGGTGGCGCACAAGTTGTTGCACAAGGCGTCGATGCGGCTGCGGATGGAGCATTTCTATACTTCGTCGTTGGCGGTGACGGTGAAGTTTGCACTATCGAAGGATCAGGCTTCGCGCACGAAGAGCAAACAGCATTCGAGCGGCATTCAGCATACGGGATGGGGGATGGAGGCGCGGTTTCCGGATTGCCAGGACACGCTTTCGTTGCTGGATGTTTTGCGCAAGGTTTGGGCGCAACGGCCGCTGGGGGACTTGTATGCACGGCCTTTTTTTGTGGGGATTACGTTGCGGAACTTGATTCCGGAGTCGGAGCATCAGGAGACGCTGTTTGGTGATCCGGATAATCGGGCAGGGCTGTCGAAGACGATGGACAAGTTGAATTTGAAGTACGGGCACACAACGCTGCACTTTGCGGGGATGCTGCCGGCACGGGATACGGCTCCTACGCGTATCGCGTTTACACAAATTCCGGTCCAGTATGGCGTGGAGTATATGTAGGGGCGCATGACAAACGTCATCTGCGTTTGCTGACAGAGGCTACTCGAAATCCGGTGCAGATGATTGGAAACTCCTTGGTGTAGGCAGTTGAGTTCTACCCACGGAGATTATCGATGGCAGCCATATTGACCGTACCGGACGCTCAAATTTTTGTTGGAAACCCCTTCGCGGAACAGGTTGCGGTACTTGCAAATGTGACCAAGCGCTATGGGAAGATAACGGCCCTGGATGGGCTTTCGCTGACGCTGCGACCAGGGGAGATAGTGGCCCTGCTGGGGCCGAATGGGGCGGGGAAGTCGACGGCGGTCCGGTTGATGCTGGGACTCTCGTCACCGACCAGCGGCACGGCGCGCATCTTCGGTGGGGATCCGCGTTCGACTGCAACCCGGATGCGCATTGGGGCGATGCTGCAGGTTGCGAGCGTACCCAAGACGCTGAAGGTACGCGAGCATATCGAGCTGTTTCGCAGCTACTATCCGCATCCTCTGCCGTTTGGGGAGGTGGTGCGGATTGCGCAACTCGAAGGGATCGAGGAGCGGTTGTTCGAGAAGCTTTCGGGGGGTCAGCGGCAGCGGCTGCTGTTCGGGTTGGCGCTGTGCGGCGATCCGGAGATTGTCTTTCTGGACGAGCCCACGGTGGGCATGGATATTGAGGCGCGTCGGGGACTTTGGGCGCAGATCCGGACGCTGGCCGAGCGCGGCAAGACGATCCTGCTGACGACGCACTACCTCGAAGAGGCGGACGCGCTGGCGAGCCGAATCGTGGTGATCAACCGGGGACGGGTGGTGGCGGAAGGTACGCCGGCGGAGGTCAAGAGCCGCACGGCAACCAAAAAGATTCGCTGCCGTACAGAGCTTGTGGCCGCGCAGATCTGGGCGATTCCGGGTGTCGTGGATGTGCAGCAGGCGGGCGCGGAGACGACCATCACGGCGGACCATGCGGAAAATTTGGTGCGGGCGCTGCTGGCTGGGGATGCGGGGTTGTCGGGTCTTGAAGTGTTCAGCCCGGGGCTTGAAGATGTGTTTCTAGATTTGTTGAAGCCTGCGAACTAGGGCAGAAGGAAAAGCAGATTCCCTGCGGGAATGACAACAAGGGAATGACTTCAGAGAACACGTAACAGGATTGGTTACAAGGAGAAATTACATGGCGACACTTGCGATTCCCTACTCTTCCGCCCCGGCTCGCCGCAGCTTCGCGGCTACGTTTTCGGTGTTTGTGAAGGAGACGAAGTACGAGTTTCTAAAACTGTTTCGTACACGTACGTTTTCGCTGGCGACGGTGGGCTTTCCGCTGATGTTTTATCTGCTCTTCGGCGTGACCAATCGCGGGCAGCAGATGGGTGGTCAGGATGTGGCGAAGTACATGCTGGCGGGTTACTGCTGCTTCGGCATGATTGGCGCGGCGCTATTCGGTATCGGCGTGGGGCTTTCGAGCGAGCGGGCTGCGGGCTGGCTGGAGCTGAAGCGTGCGAGCCCAATGCCGCCGATGGCGTACCT
>JAYVDT010000323.1:0-4779 GCA_043749265.1 Rhodanobacteraceae bacterium
GACACTTATTGCAACTAGATGTATCTATCAGCAGTATGAATCGGAAGCCCAGACCGAAGACCACAACCCTTGAGGCTGGCATCGGCATCTTCAAGCCAACGTGGGCTCAGAGCTGCGGAATAATGGCTGTGGTCTTCGGGATCCCGGGAGTGCGACTGGCGATGGTCGAGATGCAGAAGTTCATTTAGAACGATTTGGATTTCTGATGCCACTACGATGTCACAGGTGTTGGCGCCTTGGTACGCGGGCCGAACTTGCGCCGATCACGCACAGTGCCTAGACTTTCCGGTCAGTTGACCCTCACTTTTTCCAGAGGCTTGCGAAGAGGGGAAACGCCAACCGCGTGGCTGGTTTTCCAGAGCTGCCAAAAAGCGTATGTGACGCTTATCAAAATGCCCGTCCAGAGGAAGATCAGGACCGGTGTGCCCCACTTTGCGGAAAACATCTTCCAGAAAGTGAGAACATGCTTCCCGTAGTAAACGCCGAGCCACACAGCAACAGCATGCCGAATGAAGCGGCTGATGGTAAAGGTGGCCAGGAACTTGTTACGCGACATCCTGAGCGCGCCTGCAGCCAGCACGAAGGGACTGAGCGGCATGGGGGGCGGCAGCAGGGCTGGCAGCGCCACGGCCAGAATCGCATGTGATTCCATCCAGCCGGCTACACGCTTGAAGATGCGGGCAGGCGTACGCTTCTCGATAAATGCCATGCCTCCCGACTGGCCGACCTGGTAAGAGAAGTATCCGCCAAGCGCAGAGCCAAACGTAGCCATAAGTATCAGCAGCAAGGGGTTGGCGTGCTGCGCGGCATAGACGACCAACATAATATCCGTAAGTCCGGGGAGAGGGAGTGGGACAAAAGATGAATCGACGATCGAGACGAGGAAGACCCCAAGCAAACCCAGCGAAAAGACAAGATGCACCAAAGTTCCGCTAGCAGCACTCGCTCCGAGCCCGCTAAACAGCCATGCTGACGTCCCTGCGGAGGCAACAAAGACCTGGGCCTGTGCGAGCGATGGAAGAGCCAACAAAACGAACATAGAGGTTAAGACGCGGAAGGGTGAAGGGAAGTCGCGGAGAGTTACTGCTTAGTTTGGATTCAAACGCTTCTAGGGTCTAAGGAACGGCAGCGTCGGCAGTGGTCGCAGCACGCCCGTGGACGCGGCCAGTTTACGGAAAAGTTGAATGGCCTCGATGCATGGATCGTCGAGAAGATAGTGGATGTTCTGAGTGAGATAGGTACGGATGGTGGCGGCGGGGATGGCCAGACGAGGTGTCCACTCGTCGACGAGGTCCTGAATGTGGGTGAGGCCACGGTCGCGAGAGCCGGTCAGGTCGTCAATGAGTCGCTGCCGCGCCGCGCTCGTCTGTACGGCGTCGGGGCGAACGGCCCAGACAGCGGCGACCCAGGGAAGGCCAGTGTGCGTATGCCAGAGTTCGGCGAGGTCATGCCATCTGCAAGGACCTGTCTGCTGCTCGATCTGTGTCCGTTGCTCGAGAGCGAGAAGGGCGGGGTCCCCTATGAGCAGCGCTGCGTCTGCGATCTGCAGCATGGAAGGTAGGTCGGCAGCGGCTTTAACGAAGATGGGTTCGGTGTGGAGGAAGTGGCGGAAAAGGACTTCAGCGTAGGCAGCGGACGAACGCGAGGCCGTGTCGGTAGCTACCGTCCTGACCTGGCTCAAACTCAGCGGCGACTTGACTACAAGCTGGATGGAGCGGACGCTGTGCAAACTGGCGATGGTGCAGCCGGAAACGATAGCAAGATCTGGCGTGAGAGCAGCAATGGGGATGAGTCCGAGGCCGGCTTCGCCGGAAAGAACCTGTGCCGCGCACTGTGATGGCACCGTGAGGTGCAAGTCGTACCGGCCCGCCAGGATCGACTGGTGCGGTGGATGGTAGAAGTCCCACATGAGGGGAGCGGGGTTCAGGAAGTCGATGGCAGCAACGCGGAGGGGCACGCTTTTAAGTGTAGCCGGACAAGCTGGGCGACCTTAATCGTGTTAAACCTTCATGCACGCCTGTGGAAATCGCCTGAAGACCAGTCTTCAGGGCATAAAAGGCTGTTGCGACTGCAAAGCGGATGAAAATGTTGCGTGAAATCGTCAGGAGCCGTCATCGGAGATGACGTTGTCAATGCCTAATTACTTGTAGCGCATTACCTAAATGGGGGTCGCTGACTTCGCTTTCGAACCAGTTAGGATTCTTTCAGGTCCTGTCTTTCAAGCATCACCTCGGGAGCATATGTAGAAACACTCGGTTTTGCCTAGTATCCCTTTTGGTTCGCTCTGGAAAGCAATGGCCGGGAGGCACTTGTCAGAGACGCGGAGACAACTTAGGCGGAATCTTTCCACCGCCCCCTTACCCTTTGAAAGGAATTTCATCATGGTATCGCCAAGCCAGCTTTCCAGCCGGGTTCGTTATACGACCTTGGTCGCATCTGCTTTTCTGTGCTTTGCTTCGGTGCAGCCTCTTGTCGCCCAGGCTTGCAAATTGCGGGACATCGGCAACCTCCCGGGTGCCGACTTCAGCCTTGCGCACGGCATCAATAACGCCGGCCAGGTGGTTGGCATCAGCGGTACGCATGCATTCCTTTATGAAGAGGGCGGCATGCTTGACCTCGGTACGCTTGGCGGCGCCACCAGCGCTGCATTCGGTATCAACGATCGCGGCCAGGTAGTTGGGTACTCCGACACGGCCGACGGTACAACCCATGCGTTTGTAACCGAGGACGGAAAAATGATTGACCTGGGGACCCTCGGTGGTGCCTCCAGCTACGCTTACGGCATCAACAACCGCGGCCAGGTGGTCGGCCAGTCACAGACGGCGACCGGAGAGCCTCATGCATTCCTCTACGATCACGGCGTCATGACCGATCTCGGCACTCTGCCGGGTGGTACTTCGAGCATCGGATACCGGATTAACGAGAGGGGCCAGATTGCCGGATCGTCCTACGTGTCTGCGACTGAATTCCATGCCTTCAAGTTTGCTCGTGGCGTGATGCACGATCTCGGCACAGCCCCGGGCGATGTCAACAGTGAAGCTTTCGGTCTCAACGAAGCTGGCGTAGTTGTCGGCTATTCGGCGTCCGCAGACGGGCTCACCGCCACTGGTTTTGTGCGCAAATACGGCTTGACTGCCGATCTCGGCACCCTTGGCGGCACTCAGAGCTTCGCCAGCGATATCAACGAGAAGGGCAAAATCATTGGTTATTCTACGAATGAGAGTGGCAAGTTCCATGCCGTTCGTTTCAAGAACCAGGAGCCTGTAGATCTCGGCGTCTTTAAGGGTGGAGAGCAGAGCTTCGCTTTGGCTATGAACGAGTTCAACCAGGTTGTAGGCTACGGGACTACCAGCAAGGGAGCCAGCCACGCTTTCATTTGCAGCCCCCGCGTACTCCACGCTGACAAAGACGGCGACTAATCGCGTGTGACCGACACCGGGCAGCTCAACGCACGTTAGCGGTTACAGCGATCTCACACTCCAATTTTTGTGCCACGACGACGCCCAGCGTCGTCGTGGTGTTTTTGAGCTTTGGTCGAGCGCTGTGATACGCTCCTCGGCATATCGCTAAATGGAGCTGTATATGGCGGCTGGGACATTGGTTGAGAACAGGGTTGATCGGGAAACAGTGCGTCTTGCGTGGTTGGGGCTGGCACTTACGCCTGGGTTGGGACCCACGCGAATTGGTCGGATTATGCATGCGATCGGAAACGCAGGCAGAGTATTTGAGATGTCGCTGACTGAGCTTGAGGGCTTGAAGATGCCGGCCAAGGCGGCTCAATTTATTGCAGATGGGAGAGCTCTTGCGGCGGCACAGAAAGAGGCGAACCTGGTCTCCGATGTGGGCGCTTGTTATGTCACGCCGGAATGTGACAACTATCCCGCCCAGCTACGCGAAATTTATGATCCGCCTTCAGTGCTTTGGGTTCGCGGAAATGCTGGGGTACTGAACCGCGCAGGTATTGCCGTAGTAGGGACGCGACAGCCTTCGCCGTATGGAGCGGGAATGGCAGAGATGCTCTCAAGGGATCTGGCGAACCGTGGGCTGGGAATTTTCTCCGGGATGGCGCGCGGCGTGGATACGGCGGCGCACAAGGGTGCGCTCGATGCTGGTGGGTTGACGGTTGCCGTGTGGGGCACTGGACTGGATGTGGTCTATCCAAAGGAGAACAAGCGACTGGCGGAGCAAATAGTTATCTCCGGTGGCGCGATAGTTACCGAGAATCCCATGGGAACGTTTCCGGCGCCGCAAAACTTTCCGATCCGTAATCGCATACTGAGCGGCATGAGTGTGGGCGTGCTGGTTGTCGAGGCCGCAGAGTACTCCGGAACCCGAATCACAGCACGGTGCGCAATGGAGCAGAATCGCGACGTGTATGCCGTGCCCGGGAACGTAACCAACAAGAATGCGTGGGGGCCAAACACGCTGATCAAGCAGGGTGCCAAGCTGACGGCTACGTGGGAGGACGTGTGGGAGGATCTGCCGTCGCATATCAAGCTTGCACTTCAGGATCGGGTGCCGTTTGAATCGAAAGCGGGCGGAACAGCATCCTTATTTACCGAGCAACCAATGGGGACGCATGAGCGGCTAGTGTTTGACCGGCTGAGCCATGACCAGCCAACACAGCTCGATGAATTGATAGAGCGCATGGAAGGCGAGATGGCATCAGCGGAGATTTTTACGGCGCTGTTTGAATTGGAGTTAAGCGGAAAGGTGAAGGCGCTTCCGGGAAAGAATTATGTGCGGTGCTTCTAGTTTTGCTGCGGTCAGATGAAGACC
>JAYVDT010000324.1:0-4773 GCA_043749265.1 Rhodanobacteraceae bacterium
ACGGGAGTAGACCTTCCGCAGCTGTTGAACCGCCGAGTCCGGATGAGGTCGAGACAAACGAAGAGCTTTATCTGACGGGCCTTCATCTTCACCAGTATCGCCACGCAACGCGGTTGCCGGAGCTTTACTGGTTTGAAGCGCTTCGCCGAGATCCACGCGACAGCAGGGTCAATACTGCGCTTGGCTTGTGGTACCTGCGACGCGGAGAGTTCGCCAAGGCACGAGCGCATTTACTGAGTGCCATCGCAAGCTTGACGAGGTGGAATCCGAATCCGAACGAGGGGGAGCCCTTCTACAATCTCGGCATAACCGAGCGTTATCTCAAAAATGATCAAGCAGCTTACGATGCGTTTTACAAAGCTACCTGGTGTGCGTCATGGCGTGCGCCAGCCTACCTTGCACTTGCCGAAATCGATGCAACAAGACATGATTGGGCTACCGCAAAAGACCATCTGCGCCGCAGCCTCGTTGCTGAAAGCGAGAATCTGGCCGCGCTCAATCTGCTCGCATTGGTGCTTCGCAAACTCGGTGAACATAACAACTCGGAAGTCACGCATCGTGGAGTGCGTGAACTCGACAAGCTTGATATCGGATCGCGATGGATTGATGGAATAAAACCCGTCAATGGACAGGAACGTCTCGACCTCGCCTTCGACCTGCTTCGCTCTGGGCAGATGGCTGAGGCGGCAGAGGTACTTGCGCCGGCCCACGAGGTAAAAGCATTGGATATGTCGCCGATCGAATTGTTTGCGCTGGCACAGATTCAGGAGAGGCTTGGAGACGCGGCCGCGATCGAAACCTGGCACCGTGCAGCGGAGGCATCAGTCGACTATTGCTTCCCGTCGCGATTGGAAGAGATGTGTGTGCTCCAACAGGCCGTAGCGGATTATCCTCACAACTCTTCGGCACATTATTTATTAGGTAACTTTTTATATGATCGGCGACGCCATGAAGAGGCGATGCACCATTGGGAGATTGCCGCGGAGCTAAATCCTTCTTTTGCGACAGTATGGCGAAACCTCGGAATTGGTCTTTTCAACATCAGGAGATCAGGCGAGGCCGCTGCGGCTGCGTTTGATCGTGCGCTGGCCGCTAATCCAAGGGACGGGCGCATCTTGTATGAACGAGATCAACTGTGGAAGCGACTGGGCCGAAGTTCAGAGTTACGACTGCATGAGTTGAACAAGCATCTCGATCTCGTGGCTGAGCGAGACGATCTCTCTGTAGAGATAGCCACATTGCTAAACCAGATCGGAAAGTCCGAGGACGCTCTCGATCTTCTTCTGAGTCGCAAGTTTCAGCCATGGGAAGGCGGGGAAGGTTTAGTGCTCGGTCAATATACCCGTGCTGTCCTACTGCTCGGGCAGGCTGCCCTCGGGAGGGACGAGCCCGGAAGAGCGATCGAGTTCTTCACTTCAGCAAACGATCCACCGCTCAATCTCAGCGAGGCGAAGCATCTGCTCGCGAACAACAGCGATGTCGCTTACTGGCTAGGGGTCGCGTACGCTGGTGCGGGAGACCGGTCTGAAGCAGAGCGATGGTGGCAGCAGGCCGCTCGGCAGCGTGGGGACTTCCTGCAGATGTCTGTGCGCCGCATCTCCGAGATGACCTATTGGTCCGGGATGGCATTGCTGCGCCTTGGCCATAAAGAAGAGGCCATGGCCTTGTTCCACGAACTTTACGCCTACTCAATCGAGCTTGAAGGCGCCACACCCAAGATCGACTACTTTGCAACGTCGCTTCCTTCGATGCTTATCTTTGAGGAGAATCTTGCCGACCGCAAGCAGATCGACGCTCTCTTCTTGAGGGCTCAAGCGTTGATGGGGCTGGAGGATGTATCGGAGGCAGTCACCCTCCTCAACACAATTCTTACCCGGGAGAGTAGTCATATAGGAGCAGCTGATCTGCTGCGCCAAATACGCGAAACCAAGGTGAGGTCTTAGGTGCTCATCGCTTCTCCTACACCCGCATCGAGCAATCAGGAAGGGGCTCTACGTCTCAGTTACGTTTGGATGATTGCATTCGTCGCAGCGATGGGTGGCCTCCTCTTCGGTTACGACTGGGTCGTCATTGGGGGCGCGAAGCCCTTCTACGAGGCATACTTCCATCTTGAGACAGCGAGCCTTATTGGATGGGCCAATAGTTCTGCGCTGATCGGATGCTTCATCGGCTCACTGCTTGCTGGCACTTCCAGCGACCGTTTTGGGCGTAAGAAGGTACTCACTTTTTCAGCGTTACTCTTTACACTCTCATCCGTACTGACAGGATGGGCCTACAGCTTCGATGCCTTCATCGCGTGGCGCATTATCGGTGGCGTCGCGATAGGATTGGCGTCCAACGTCTCTCCAATGTACATCGCGGAAATCAGCCCAGCCGCTTGGCGCGGAAGATTGGTCAGTCTGAATCAACTTGCGATTGTGGTGGGCATCCTTGCCGCACAACTTGCGAACTGGCGTATCGCTGACCCTGTTCCAGAGGGTGCAAGCGCTGCTTTTATTGCGGCTTCCTGGAATGCTCAATATGGCTGGCGATGGATGTTTACCGCTGTCGCCATACCCGCTGCAATTTTTCTGATTACATCGCCGTTCATTCCGGAGAGTCCACGCTGGTTGATCGCACATGACCGCAAGCAGGCTGCGGCAGTGGTTCTGACAAAAATTGGTGGAGAGCGATACAGCGCTGCAGAAGTTGTTGCCATGAGCAACTCGCTGAAGGTGAACTCGTCCAAGTTTGCCTGGCGAGAGCTGTTGAAGATGCCAACACTCAAGCTTCTGTGCATTGGTGTTGCTCTTGCGATCTTGCAGCAGGCAAGCGGAATCAATGTGCTTTTTAACTACGCTGAGGAGATCTATCGAAGTGCAGGATATGGAGTCAGCGACATTCTCTTCAACATCGTCGTGACCGGGACGATCAATCTCGTCTTCACCATCGTTGCGATGTTTTTGGTAGATCGGGTCGGCCGACGTCGGTTAATGCTGCTGGGATGTATTGGTGTGGGCCTTTCGCAAGGTGCCGCAAGCCTGGCGTACCACGAACGGATGCAGGGGTTCTGGGTGCTGTTGCTCACATTGTGTGCGATCGCATGCTACGCGATGTCTCTTGCTCCGGTCACCTGGGTCCTCATCACAGAGATATTTCCTAATCGTGTCAGGGCGTCCGCGGTGTCCGTATCGATTGCTGCGTTGTGGGTATCCTCCTTCGCGGTTACCTATACATTCCCCATCTTGAACAAGCGGTTCGGCTCCGGAGGAACTTTTCTGGTGTACGGTGCGATCTGCCTGCTTGGCGCGGTCTTTATCTTCTTCGCGGTGCCAGAGACTCAAGGCACTTCCCTGGATGACATTGCATTGAAAGAAGTCAAACTTTCAGGATGACTTTACCGAAAAACCACACGATTGGAGATTAAAGATGACACCTACGCTTCGCCTGTCTTTTAGAAAGAGCTCACTTTTTTGGAATGTGTTGGCCTGCGTTGTACTGGCCGGTAGTGCTCGACATGGCAACACACAGGCGGTCTCCATCACGCTCGATGGTACGAGCCCCGGTGCCCGTTTCGATGGACTTGGTGCTGTGAGCGCGGGTGCTTCCTCGCGACTCCTGGTCGACTATCCAGAGCCGCAACGCAGCCAGATCCTCGACTACCTGTTCAAGCCCGGCTATGGCGCCGCCTTGCAGCACTTGAAAGTTGAGGTCGGTGCCGACGTGAACACCACCGATGGCTCTGAACCAAGCCACATGCGTTCCCGCGACGACCACGACTATACCCGCGGTTATGAGTGGTGGTTGATGAAAGAAGCGCGGAAGCGCAATCCCGACATCGTTCTTGATGTCCTGCCCTGGGGAGCACCGGGCTGGGTCGGCGGCGGCCACCTCTACTCGCCAGATATGGCGAACTACATGGCCGACTTCATCGCAGGTGCTGCCGCGCAAAATCTCGATATCGCCTACGCTGGGATCTGGAATGAGAAGGTCTACGATACAGCCTATATAAAACAGCTCCACCAGGCTCTGGTCGCACGCCATCTGAAGACAAAGATCGTGTGTTGTGACGAGTACATCGGTCAGGGTAAGGGACAATGGGAGATCGCCGACGCAATCAGAGCAGATCCTCAGCTGGGAGAGATGATCGACGTCATCGGCGCACACTACCCTCTGGAGAAGGGCAGGGTCACCAGCACTGCAACTGCGCGCGCTTCAGGCAAGCCATTGTGGTCCAGTGAAGATCAGCCGAACAACGGGAGTGGCCCTTATGTCTCCAGGGACTGGCCAATCGGCGGGCGCATCCTCGCCCATCTTTATAACCAGAATTATCTGGAAGCCGGTCTTACCGCGACTGAAATCTGGAGCCCGGTCACCTCTTACTATGATCTTCTCGCCGCTCCAAATTCAGGGCTGATGTATGCCAACACACCCTGGTCGGGTCACTACCAGGTGCAGGGAACAATCTGGGCCACTGCTCACACGACACAGTTCACCAAGCCCGGCTGGCAGTATCTGGACCGCTCGTCAGGTCTCCTTCCAGACAAAGGCAGCTATGTCGCTTTGAGGTCGCTTGACGCCCAGCAGTGGAGCGTCGTGCTTGAAACCATCGGTACGCACTCGCCGCTACACGCTTCCTTCAAACTTATAGGCGGCCTCTCCGGAAGCATCGTTCATGTGTGGGAGACCAACGATGAAAAGACCTTTGAACACGTCGACGACCTGAAGATAACGGATGGAGCATTCCTCTACACCTTTGATCCAAACTCGCTCTACACGCTCACGACGACAACT
>JAYVDT010000325.1:0-4771 GCA_043749265.1 Rhodanobacteraceae bacterium
CTCCTGAATGCAGCCAGCACGATTGGGCAGCGTGAGCTTCCGGGTGGCCATCGCATCGTCATCAACACCGGCAGCGACGGCGGTCAGACCGTTCACCACCTCCACCTCCACCTGCTGGGCGGACGCCATATGCACTGGCCTCCAGGCTAAGTCTCGAACACGCAAAGAAGAGGGGCGACGGAGAATCCTCCGTCGCCCCTCTTGCCTGAAACAAAGACCTTACAGGTTGAAGTTTGGCTCTTCCACGTCCTCGATGCCATAGCGGCGGAGCAGGTTCGGGAGGTTCTGCGAGAACGCCGCACGCGGCATGACGGTATCGCAGCCCGCTTCCACTGCCTTCGCCTTCAGGTCGCCCTGCAGGTGTGAAAGGAAGCCGACGATGGAAGTCGCCTTCTTGAGCTTGGTTTTCAGCTTCGGAATCAGCGTTAATGGCTTGGCATTCGCGTTGTTCAGATCGAATACGATCAAGCTCGGCCGATCCTCATCCTCGCCGCTGGTCAGCGCCGCAATCTGTTCCTTCTCGTTTTTGACAAAGGCGACCTTGACGCCGAGTTTACGCGCGGTCTCCTGAATCTTGGCCGTGAAGAACAAGTCTTCGATGAAGAAGTAGATCTTGGTCGGCGTGCCAGGTGCAATTGGAATAGCGCGGCCTTGCGAGTAGTCGATCGGCTGTGAATCGCCCGAATGGAACGATCGCCCACGACCACCGCCACCACCATTGCCGTACGGATCCATCGTCGAAGGGCTGGGATCGAAGACGTTGCCGTTTGCTGGACGGTAGCTGTGGTCCATGGGGCCAACAAAACCCGAGCGCCCACGCGGCTTGCTGCCGCCGCCGCTGCCAAAGCCGGCCTTGCGCTTGAAGCCGCCTCCGCCATTCCCTGGCTGATGCGTATCCGGGCCACGGAATCCGCCGCCATTCTGGCCGGGACCCTGCGGTGCAGATTGACCGAAGCCACCGGCGCTTGCCTGGATACCGCTGTTGTCCTGGCGCGGACGATCGCGATCACGTTCGCGGAATTTCTTCTTCCAGCGCTTGGTTCCGCCTGGGGCACCGGCTGTTCCACTATTTGCGGGATTGCTCTGGGTACGGTCGAAGCTGCGTCCGCCGCCGTTTTGCTGGCGGGGCTGCTGGCTTGCGGACTGACCGGCGGGTTGCGCTTCCGCACCGCCCTGAACCGTTGCAATCACCTCAGGCGCCGCACCTTCTGGACTTCCAGAGTTGCCGGGCTGATCGCCCGAGCCTTCACCGGCCGTTTCCGGACCTTTGCCCTTGCGCTTGCGACGTCGGCGTCGGCTGCTCTTGGACTGGCCCATTCCATGTGGTACGCGCTGTCCATCTTCGTCCAGTTCATAGCCACCGGAGTTTCCGGCGTTGTCTGAGCCAAAGTTTTCCGTGCCCGCTGCCTGCGGTGCGTGTTGCACCGGTGAGTCTGTCAAACCCTGTTCTGCACTCATGCTTCGGTTTCCTCTTGCTTGCCGCGCGAGAGCTCGCGCGAGCGTTAGCGTTCTCGACCACAACCCGAAGAATCCGGTTCAGGATTCAGCGCACCGCTAGCGCTCGTAAGAGACGCGGCAGTCCGATTTTCGAGAGTCAGTTGAGACAATTTCAATTTCGTACTCTTATCCAAACATCCGAAAGATTGGTACGTTCCACCTGCAGAATAGTCTGTCGAACGGTCACGCTTCCCGCGGAATGCGCGACCACCGGAATCGTCGAAGCTCGACTATGACTCGTTTATCGGCATTTTTACTGCGGCATGACTACCGGCGGTGCGAACAACTTCCAATTACATTACGAGAGGGAAATTTACGGGTGACTTCCAGCCAACCCAGCGGGAGGAGATCCGTTGGAACCCAATGCCTTTGCCGGACCCGCAAACCCCTACAGCAATTGGTTATGCTGTCCAATTTGACGGCAACTATCACTTTACTCCACAGTCCCCGACATCGCAACCAATTCTTTTTCAAAGGTCTGTTTTCAAGAGCCCATGGCACACCTAACATCACAAGGCCACCCCATATTAGGAATGGCCTTGTGCTTTCAATCAAATGGCCATTACTGGCCTCCAGGAAAACCGAATTCAACCCTGAGGCTTGGGCCCGGGAGCTTCGGAGTCTCTGCTCGCCGGCCGCACCGTCTTTTGGGTGCAGGCTCTTGCGTGGGCAGGACTAATCTGGCGTGCGAGATATTTTCCGCTATGCCGTGTACAGGTAGAGCAATCCGGAGACCAAACAGCGTTCGCATCACAATGCTATTGCTTGCTTCGTTTTCCCCAGGTTATCGCGCCATCCAGCTACAGAAACCGTAGACCGCACTGCCCACATCTCCATAATTCAATATCCGCATCGCTACCGGGATTCGTTGACCCGTGCACAGGCCACGCCTATAATTCAGGAACATTCTGGCAAGTTCTCCGCCGCTCCATCTTCCTTCAAAGTTTGAACGGAACAGCGTTACGGAACCGACAAGCGGAAAGTTCGAGGGGAATCAGCAACGCACCGATCAGCCAGGCGAGGCCCACGCCTTATTCAATGCCCGTCAAAACCCGGCGTACCGATGCCGATCAGATTGGGCCTTCTAACCTCGAATCTGTATTCAAGAGGTTTGTGACTTCCAAATCTCTGGGCAACACCTCTTTGCCTCCAACTGAGTCCAAGACTGTCTGACTCACGGGCTGGTCAGGTATTGATCTTTTGCGGTGCGTACCACTCGCAACGGGAAGCAAGAGCGCCTTTGCGGGCCTCCCACATAGTTTCTTCTTCAAATCATTTCTTACTAAGGAGCAACACAATTCGCATGAACCGTAACTTAGCTCTCATCACCGCGCTTGGCGCGTCGCTCGTACTCTCTCCGCTTGCCGTTGCCCAAGCTGCAGCCGTTGCACCCGCACCCGTGACCGTCGCTCCACACGCAATAGACGCCAAAATCGCACTGATCAACTTCGAGCAGGTTGTCCTTGCTTCGAACGAAGGCCAGACCGTTACCGCAGCGACCCAAAAGAAGTTTGAGCCCAAAAAGAGCCAGATTGAAGTGCTCGCCGCTGAAGTCGAGACGCTGAAGAAGGGCATTACCTCCGCCCCAGCCAATCTTTCTGATGAAGAGCGCGCCAGCCGTCTCCGCGCCATCGACACCAAGGAAAAGCAGCTCAACCGTGACGCCGAGGATGCCCAGACCGCATACAACGCCGAGTGGCAGGAGGCCCTCGCCAAGGTTGCGCAGAAGATTGCGGGCGTAATGAAGTCCTACGCCCAGTCCAATGGCTACACGCTGCTGCTCGACGTCTCCAGCCAGACCTCCAACGTCCTCTGGGCTGATAGCTCGACCGACATCTCGCAGTCCATTGTGGATGCCTACAACAAGCAGTCCGGCGTCGCCGCACCGCCGCCGTCCGCACCGCGCCCAGCAGGCCGTCCCGCAGGCTCAGCACCGCGCCCCACGACGCCAGCCAAGCCCGCAGGTAAATAACTACAGGGTACGCCGCAGATTTAGAAAGATAGGAACGGATGCCAGGTTACCGGCTTATCCGTTCCTATTCTTTTTTGCTGCTGGCGGACTTGTTGCTTATTCTTCCCCAACTTTGAGTACGGCCAGGAATGCTTCCTGCGGGATGTCGACCTTGCCGATCCGCTTCATGCGTTTCTTGCCTTCTTTCTGCTTGTCAAGAAGTTTGCGCTTGCGGCTTATGTCGCCACCGTAACACTTGGCAATGACGTTCTTGCGGATGGCCGTGACGGTCTCACGCGCGATCACCTTGGAGCCGA
Organism: Rhodanobacteraceae bacterium; assembly: GCA_043749265.1. Classification (GTDB taxonomy): domain Bacteria; phylum Acidobacteriota; class Terriglobia; order Terriglobales; family Acidobacteriaceae; genus Edaphobacter. Next base: position 3,766 of record JAYVDT010000325.1, read on the forward strand.
TCGCAGCCTGGATAGCGACTTCGAACATCTGCCGTGGAATCAATTCGCGCATCTTGGACACGAGTGCCTTGCCTCGCTGCTGCGCCAAATCCTTATGAATGATGATCGAAAGCGCGTCTACCGGATCGCCGCCGATCAGGATATCCATCTTCACCATGGGCGAGATCCAACTCCCCGCAAGTTGATAGTCCAGCGATGCATAGCCGCGCGAGACAGTCTTGAGGCGGTCGTAGAAGTCGAGCACGATCTCATTCAGGGGCAACTCGTAGGTGATCATCACGCGGGTGTCAGAGACGTATTCAAGGTTCTTCTGGCGACCGCGCTTCTCTTCGACCAGCTTCAGGATTCCGCCCACATACTCTTCGTTCGTCAGAATCTTGGCGACGATGACGGGCTCTTCAATCATCTCGATCTCGGAGGGATCCGGCCAGCGCGAAGGATTATCGACCTCACGCTCTGAGCCATCGGTCAGCGTGATCTTGTAGCGAACCCCGGGCGCGGTGGTGATGAGGTCGAGGTCGTACTCGCGCTCCAGCCGCTCCTGGATAATCTCCAGATGAAGCAGACCGAGGAATCCACAGCGGAATCCAAACCCCAGCGCAACGGAACTCTCCGGCTCGAAGGAGAAGCTGGCGTCGTTGAGCCGCAGCTTTTCAAGCGCATCGCGCAGCATCGCATGCTCATGCGAGTCCACGGTATACAACCCGGCGAAGACCATGCTCTTGATGTCTTCAAAGCCTGGCAACGCCTCGGCACAGGGTCGCTCGACCTCGGTGATGGTGTCGCCTACCTTGGTGTCGGCGACGTTCTTGATTGTCGCGACGAAGAATCCGACCTCGCCGGCCGATAGCTCATCCAGCGGCATTGGCTTGGGCGTCATGACGCCCATGGAGTCCACTTCGAACTGGCGTCCGTTCGACATGACCTTGATCTTCATGCCCTTGCGCAGCTTGCCGTTGATGATGCGCGCCAGTACGATGACGCCGCGATAGGCATCGAACCATGA
>JAYVDT010000326.1:0-4748 GCA_043749265.1 Rhodanobacteraceae bacterium
GACTGCTTCCGCGGAGCATTGCAAGCAACGGGCGGCGAGCGGGAGGTTTGGGCGGAAGCGCCTCGTCTATTAATTGCGCGACACCGCGCACGATCACCCGAGCGTGCCGGAAATAGAGTCGCATCCAGTAAGCTGCATCCAGCTGGAGCTGCGCCGAACCGAGCGCAGCCGCGGCGGCTTCATTCTGCGTCTGCCAGTCGAGCATGTTGTCATCTCGGCCGTGTCGAAAATGCAGAAAGGTGCGGACGAGGACAAGAAAGGTTCGCGCCTCGACAAAATCCGGATCGCATTCGATGTGGGTACGGCCATTGAGACGCTGCAGCCATTCACAGACGTGAACGTCACGCAGACCGCCTGGGCATTCCTTGATGTTTGGTTCCAAGTGGAAGAGCGTGTCCCCGTACTTCGCGTGTCGCCCTTGAGTAACCTCGAGCAGGCGCGCAACGATCTTCTTGTTGTCGCGCCCCAGCAGGCGTGGAATTGATCTCTCAAGCAACCGTGCTGTCAGTTTCGCATCGCCTGCGACGTGCCGGGCATCGAGCAATGACAAGGTGAACTCGACGTTTTCGGGGTCAAAGCGGTCGCATTCTGCAAGTCCACGCGTCATGGCGGATACACGCAGCCCTGAGTCCCAAAGTAGCTGGTTCAGCCGACGGATCGGCTCCTTGACGGCACGCTCTTCGACGCGGGCGTCGAGTAGAAACATCAAATCGACGTCGGAGTAGGGGAAGAGTTCGCTGCGTCCATAGCCCCCTACGGCCACGACCGAGATTCCCGCGTGGAGGATCGGGTCGGCCAGTGAAAGCTCGGCCCAAAAATCTTGGATCATGTTATCGACGGTCGCAGCACGTGCTGACACGGCAACGATACCTGCACTCGCGGGACGCATTGTCGCCAGAAAAGCATCACGAAGCTTCTGCATCCGCTCGTCGTAGCGACGCCGATGGCTTATGGGTGATTCGGTTTGAACGCTACCGTCATCCGCTTTCATCTTTGGGTCTTCGCTTCCCCGGTGGGCTAGAGCGCTATTTCACCGCGTTCGTCGTTGCGGATTCGGATTGCTTCATCTATTCGCGAAACAAAGATTTTGCCATCGCCGATCTTGCCAGTGCGGGCGGCCGTGATGATTGCCTGAATCGCCCGCTCAGCGACTTCGTCTGATACGACGAGTTCGAGCTTTATCTTGGGTAGAAGGTCAACCGCGTACTCGCGGCCGCGGTAGAACTCCGTGTGGCCCTTCTGTCGTCCGTGGCCTCGGGCCTCCAGTACTGTGATTCCTTCGATGCCAATCTCAATTAACGCCTCCTTGACTTCATCAAGTTTGGACGGCTGAATTACTGCCTCAATCTTTTGCATCGCGCTTCCCTTTCCAGGCTCAAGTCGTTGTCATGAACGCAAAAATCAATTCGCGTAGTCGTAGCCTTCTTCGCCGTGTTGCGAAATATCAAGGCCTTCCCGTTCATCCTCCTCGGAGACACGCAGACCCATCGTCTTGTCCACCACGACGAGTATGACGAGCGTACCCACGATCGACAAGCTCCACGCTATCCCGACTCCGGTCAACTGGTTCAAAAGTTGATGTGCATTGCCTTCGAGCGCCCCGGTAGCCTTGCCCGCGCCAAAGATCGGGTTGATCGCGGAGTTCGCAAACAGTCCGGTCAATACCGCCCCGATCGTACCGCCCGCGCCGTGTACACCGAACGCATCCAGTGAATCGTCATAACCGAAGATGGTTTTGACTATGACGACCATGAAGAAGCAGCAGACGCCAACAATCAACCCGATCCAAAGGGCCGAGATGGGTGTGACGAATCCGGCAGCCGGGGTGATGCCAACCAATCCTGCTACGGCGCCCGAGATAGCTCCCAGGGCGGAAGGCTTTCCATTGCGAATCCACTCGGCAGCCGACCAACCACACGCTGCAGCAGCGGCGCCGAAGTGGGTGGCCACAAAGGCGGAGGTCGCGAGCGTCCCCGCGCCAAGCGCAGAACCCGCGTTGAAGCCAAACCAGCCAACCCAGAGAAGCGCGGCACCCACAAAGCTGAGAACGACCGAGTGCGGCGGCATCGCGGTCCTGGGGTAGCCGATGCGCTTGCCCAGATACAGTGCCATGACCAGAGCGGACACGCCCGAAGTCACGTGGACGACAGTCCCACCCGCAAAGTCCAGGCAGGGAAATTTGCCGCCGAGTGTCGCGTTGAGCAGGCCACCTTTGCCCCAGACCATATGCGCCATGGGGCTGTAGACGAAAATGGCCCAGAGAGCCATGAAGACGAGCATTGCCGAGAACTTGACGCGTTCAGCAAAGGCACCCGTGATGAGGGCTGGAGTGATGATGGCAAACATCAACTGGTAGACCATGAAAGTTTGAAGCGGAATTGTGGCCGCGTAGTCCTTGTCCGGCAGGAGTCCCACGCCGTGCAGCAGTGCGTTGCCAAAGCCGCCGATAAAGGCGCTTCCCGATCCAAAGGCCAGTGAGTAGGTGACCAGCGCCCACAGGACCGTCACAAGGCCGATCATCGCGAACGTCTGCATCATGGTCCCCAAGACATTCTTCTTGCGGACGAGACCGCCGTAGAACAGAGCCAGACCTGGCGCGCTCATCATAAGCACGAGGGCGGATGAGACCAGCATCCACCCGTTGTCGCCGGACATCTGTGCGGCAGCCGTGGCGGCGGTGTTGTCGGCCACCTGCTTTTCAAGCGCCGCAATCCGGTCCGTCTGAGATGCGGGTACGGTGGGGGTGGACTGAGTCAGAGTCGACCCCGTGGGGGCCTGACAGTGCAGCTGCACAGGAGAAAAGCCAAGGAGAAGGATGCAGATTAGAGCTGTAAATAGCTTTGTCGCGGTAAAACGCATCGATTGCTCACCCTCTTTGAACCAAGGTTGGAGTAGCGGATGGAGATACAACGGCAGATTCCGCCGCGGTAGGACGGCTGGCGGGTAGGTAAAGGTCCTCGACAGAATCTTTCACGGGGACAGCAAAATGTGACGGCGTTTCGCTTACTCTACACAAGCGTCGTCTGCATTACAAAGGAAAGAAAAGGACTCCATGGCCAAAGAGGAAACACCGCCTTCCAACGCTACACTGCATCGCTGGGCAGATATCGAGCCGGAGCAGCTCAATCCGCTCCTCACGCGTCAGTTCGTGAGTGGCGAAAAAGCCATGCTATCGCGCATTATGCTCAAGCAAGGATGCCTGGTTCCCGAGCACCATCATCCGAACGAACAGATATCGCTGATCCTCTCGGGCGCCCTTGAATTTGTAATCGACGGTGTGGCCCAGGTCGTTCGCGCAGGCGAGATTCTCGTCATCCCGGGCAATGTGCCACATTCGGCCCGCGCCTTGGAAGATACCGAGAACCTCGACCTGTTTGCGCCGCCGCGGCAGGATTGGATTAACCAGGACGACAGCTATTTGCGCTAGTTTCCGAGGTAAGAGAGACCGGGCAGGACGCTGCTAGCTGGAGGGAATCGGGGTCGCAATGGTGACGGGGGGCGCCATGAGACCGAGCCCGCGCATCCATGTCGCAAGCAAATCCGGCCATCCTTTCAGTTCGGGATACCCGGGCGCCAAGCCTACGCCATGTGGCCCGTGGGCGAAGATATGCATCTCCGCCGGCACTTTTTGAGCGGCAAGCGCAGAGAAGAAAAGGACGCTGTTCATCACAGGTACCGCCTTGTCTTCCGTGGTCACGAACAGGAAGGTGGGGGGAGTCTCGGTCGTCACGTGCTTCTCGGGCGAGAGCGCCGCGATCATCTCCGGAGTCGGATTTTCTCCCAGCAGATTATTGCGTGAGCTTATATGCGCGTAAGGTCCGTCAAAAGTCATAACCGGATAGGCAAGGATGAGAAAGTCGGGGCGGCTGGATTGACGATCGATGGGATCAGAAGTCTCAGACCCAGGGCTGAACATGGTCCCGGCAGAGGCCGCGAGATGTCCACCCGCAGAGAATCCCCAAATGCCGATCTTGTCCGACGCAACGCCCAGCGACTCTGCATGCGCCCGCACCGTGCGGATTGCTCGCTGCGCATCACCCAGTTCCACAGGATGGTGGTACGCAGGCCCGAGGCGATACTTGAGAACGAATCCAGCAACGCCATGAGCATTCAACCAGAGGGCAATATCCTCCCCTTCCTTTTGCATGGAAAGCTGTTGATAGCCGCCACCGGGGGCGATGATTACTGCAGTTCTGGTCGGATTATGCGTGGGGATATAGGCGGTAATCGTGGGCCTGTCCGCATCGCCAGTACCCTGCGCCATGGGAGCGCCGCTGGGCCACAAGAGTTCCGGGGTATGCGTGGTTGAAGAGGGGGTTTGGGCAACAATGGCAGCGGTTGCTATGCCCAAAGCAGATGTCAGAAGCATCAATTTCACCAACCCGATCATGTTCTCTCCAACCAGCCGAAAGCGTTGTCCACCGCTTGGCTGAATGCCGCGATTTTACCTTAGCGAACGGGTCGCGTGGAGCTCGCCCTGATGTCTACTCCGATTTGTCCGTTTATATGCAAAGTGTCGTCTCTCCTGTCCCGAAACAAAGAATATTGTCACGAATTCCTGCGAACGCACGATGCTTGAATTGTCGCGTTGAGATGCCTCAGGCTGGCCTGTCCTGCTCTGGAAGACGCTCTTTCGTGTTCTTTTTTGAGGGCCTGTAACATTGGCTCCGGGGAGAGTTTGGATATGCGAGCGTTACCGGGCGCCGTCATTCCGAATGTGGCCCCATTCATGGCGATTCGCATGGCCA
>JAYVDT010000327.1:0-4747 GCA_043749265.1 Rhodanobacteraceae bacterium
GGGCTGCAATTTGGGTCGTTGCTGGCAGGGGCGATTGTGACGGAGACGATTTTTTCGCTGCCGGGGATTGGGCGCTTGACGCTTTCTGCTATCTCGAACAGGGATTACGCGCTGGTGCAAGGCTGCATTCTGGTGATTGGGCTAACTTATGTGGGAGTGAATTTACTAACGGATATCGCGTATACGTTAGTAAATCCAAGGATAAGGATGGTTCAGGGTGGGTAAGAACACGTCCGCAATATGTTTGCTGGGGTTGTTGATTATGACGGGCACCCAGGCCCAGTTGGTACCGAAACAGGTGCCGAAGGTTATCCCTGTTCCGGTGCCGAAGGGGATTGTTGCGCCTCCGTGGCGTGCGTTGGAACCCAGCGATCCGCCTCCGCAGAACTTTGTGGATCCGCAGATGCCTTTATATTTCCATCTTGGGCCGGGATGGACGTTGGCACGGAAGGACCGTGAGGTGAGCACGTTCCATCTGGACGCACGGAGCGCGCCCGAAACCGCGCAATTGAAGGCTGTTGCGATGCTGGCTTTCAATCCTTATCCGCGATCGACTTTCAGCGGGGCATTTTTTTATCTGAGCGTGATCCCGGGTGTGACGGAAGCTGAGTGCGAGGTGCAGACGAAGTTGAAGCCGGAGAGGTCGCTGAATGCCTTGCCGGTGGGGGGACTGAAGTTTTCACGCGGGTTGGATGAGCATGGGAAGATCTGCACGGAGAGTCGGGATGTGACCTACACGGCGACGCGTCATAGGAGATGCGTGCGATTTGACCTGACGGTGAATACGTTTTGCGGTGGGGATGTAAGCGGAGTGAAGGATATGACGGATTTGGAACTGGCGAGCGTGTTCAAACGATTGGAAGGGATTCTGGATACGGTGAAGTTCGAAGGGAGGTAGGGCCACATGTCCGGTTTATTTCTCTCCCAGCAGGTCGATGAAGTTCGGAGTCAGGGTGGATTTGGCCAGGTCTAGAGTGGCGAGGCTAGTGGGCAGGGAAAATCGGCGGGGGCCGGCGCTGCCTGGATTGATGTAGAGGACTCCTTCGCAATGTTTAGCCAACGGGTTGTGGGAGTGGCCGCTGATGACGGCGGCGATGCCGGCTGCGACCGGGTTCAGATCGAGGTCATGGATGGAGTGGACGAGGTAGAAGAGGCGGCCGGCAAGCTCGACGACGTCGGTTGCGGGGAGACTGCTGCAAAGGCCGTAGTAATCCGTGTTGCCACGAATCGCGGTGAGGGGAGCGATCTGGCGCAGGGCCTCGAGGATGTTGTCGTCACCTATATCGCCAGCGTGCAGGATGTGTTCGACACCCTCAAGGGCCGCTAGCGCTTGCGGGCGAAGAAGCCCGTGGGTGTCGGAGATGATGCCAATTTTCACTACGCGATTCGGAGGGCCGCGAGGGTGGCGTAGGTCTGGCTTCGACCGGGTTCATGTCTGCGGTCAGGGTCGATACGGATCTCGAGCATGGTGACGTGTGCGAGGTTGAACTCGAAGTCTTCAATCTCCTCCGTTGAGCCGTGGGGACTGAAAGTGAATTGTTGGCGGCGCAGTTCCTGGAGGCCTGAGCCGACGGTTTCAGCGTATAGAGCAAGCTCCTGGCTGCGTTCGGAGGCGCGCTCGATGATGTGGATCTGAACGTGATGGAGTTCGATGGGCTCGTCGAAGATGAGGCGGATGACCTGGGGACCCGGGAGGGACCCTCGCCAGCCGGTGGATATAGTTTGGCCGAGTGCGTGCTCAATGGGGAAAAGGTCATCTTCAGAGGAGATTTGAACGTGGGCGATGGCTTCGAGATCGAGCCACGGGCTTGGTTCGGAGGACGATCTGTTCTCCGGATGAATGAGGGATTTGCGCATTTGTTGACTCCGGTCAGTTAGTCAGATGCGTTATAGGCCGGCAGAGAGTCGGGTGCGGGGGTCGAGGTAGTCGCGGAGCGCGTCGCCGATGAAATTGAAGGAGAGGACGGCGAGCATGACGGCGAGGGCGGGGAAGAGGATCATGTGGGGCGAGTCGAAGAGGTGGGAGCGTGCGTCATTGAGCATGGAGCCCCACGAGGCTGCGGGCGCGGGGATGCCGAGACCGAGGAAGCTGAGCGTGGCTTCCGCGAGAACGGCTCCGGCCATGCCGATGGCGGCCTGCACGATGAGCGGCTGGATGATGTTAGGAAGGATGTGACGGAGAAGGATGCGGGCATCGGAGGAGCCGAGGGCTCGGGCTGCCTCGACGAACTCGCGCTGACGGACGGCCATGACCTGGGCTCGGACGAGGCGCGCGTAGCCGACCCAACCGGAGAGGGAGAGGGCGATGATCAGGTTGACGAGTCCTGGGCCAAGGAAGGCCACGAAGGCGATGGCAAGCAGGATGCCAGGAAGCGCGAGGAAGGCGTTGGTGACGTAGACATTGAGGATGGTGTCAGTGAGGCCGCCATAGAAACCGGCCAGTGCGCCTGCGGAAAGACCGATGGCGACGGACAGGGCGACGACCGAGACTGCGACGGTGAGGGAGATGCGCGCGCCAAAAAGGATGCGGGAGAGGATATCGCGACCGAGTTCATCCGTACCGAGCAGATGGCCGCTGCCGGGTGGCAACATGCGAGCTTGGAGGTTGAGATGGGCGGGATCACTGGGAGCGAGGACGGGTGCAAAGATAGCGGCGCAGAGGAAGCCGATCAGGAGGACGACTCCGCAAGCCGCAAGGGGCTGGCTGCGTAGCGTTCTGAAGGCAGATCCGATGGTCATGGCGGAAGGAGGGGGCTTTACCGTGATGGTACATGGGAATGCTGCGATGTCTGCGGCAAACAGGGCTTTATGGGCCTTTGCCTTGACAACACTTCGTCCTCCGTCTGACACTGGTTTAGTGATAATGGAGGAATATATCGCTCTAACAATGCTTCCTCATTAGTTCGTGTACAAGTCCACTGAAGCGTAAATCATCAAGCAATGTATGGCCAGGAGCGAGTTTTCATGAGTCTCAAAGGGGAAAAAGTTGTTGTCTGTGGAGCTGGTGGGTTCATCGGCGGTCATCTTGTTAAGCATTTGATTGCTAACGGCGTGGATGTTGTCCGCGCAGTGGACATCAAGCCGCTGGATCAGTGGTACCAGGTCACGGGTGGTGTCGAGAGCCTTTCGCTGGATCTGAAGAATCTAGACAACTGCATGAAAGCAGCGACGGGCGTGGACGCTGTGTTTCAGCTTGCTGCTGACATGGGCGGCATGGGCTTCATTGAAAACAACAAGGCTCTTTGCATGCTCTCCGTGCTGACCAATACCCACATGTTAATGGCTGCGAAGGAAAAGAAGGTTGACCGGTTTTTCTTTTCGTCATCTGCCTGTGTCTACAACGGAGAAAAGCAGACGAACCCCGATGTTGTGGCCCTGAAGGAAGAAGATGCTTATCCGGCGATGCCGGAAGATGGCTATGGTTGGGAGAAGCTGTTCTCCGAGCGCATGTGCCGTCACTTCCGTGAGGATTATGGCCTTGAGACGCGTGTTGCGCGCTACCACAATGTGTATGGGCCGGAGGGCACCTGGACTGGCGGGCGTGAAAAGGCTCCGGCCGCTGTTTGCCGCAAGGTTATCCAGGCCAAGATGGATGGGACGAACTCGATTGAGATCTGGGGCGACGGGAAGCAGACTCGCTCGTTTATGTACGTGGATGATTGCACCAAGGGCTCGCAGATGATTCTTGAGAGCGACATTCTGGATCCGATCAATCTGGGTTCCGACGAACTTGTAACGATCAACCAGCTTGTTGATCTGGCGGAAGAGATTGGCGGTGTCAAGCTGCAGCGGCATTACAAGCTCGACGCGCCCAAGGGTGTGAACGGCCGCAACAGCGACAACACGATGATTCTCGATCAGTTGAATTGGGAACCCTCCCTCCGCTTGAAGGAAGGTCTCACCAAGACGTATAACTGGATCGAAAGCGAGATGCGCTCGTCAACTAAAAGCTACGCATGACAACTGGCAATGATGAAGATGCAACAGGAGAGAGCAGGGCCTTCCGACGCATCTTGGGGATCAACTTCTTCGGCGGCAGTGCCGCCGAAGCGGTATCCCGGATGCGCACGGGAGGCCTGTTAGTTGTCCCGGCGGCCCCGGCGTTGAAGGACCTCGGGCTGGATGCAAACTACCGGGAATCCCTGGTGAACGCGGATCTGGCCATTACGGATTCGGCGTATATGGTGCTGATCTGGAATCTGATCGAGCGTGATAATGTTCATCGGCTAAGCGGCCTGGAATACTTGCGTGAGTTGTTGCTGGAGCCGGACGTTCAGAAGAGCGGCAATGTGCTTTGGATCATGGCAAGCCCCAAGAGCGCGCAATTGAATCTGGCATGGCTGGCGGAGCAAGGGATTGTCGCGCCGCAGGAGTCGATCTACATGGCGCCGATGTATGGACGGCATATCGATGATCCTGCCCTGCTGGAGATTGTCAATCGTTTGCGGCCACAGCATGTGATCGTGACCGTAGGTGGGGGAACCCAGGAGCGCCTTGGACTTTACCTGAAGCGGAAGCTCAATTATCTGCCTGCGATCCACTGTATTGGAGCGGCGATTGCGTTTCTTTCAGGGGACCAGGTGAATATTCCGGTATGGGCCGACAAGCTTTATCTGGGGTGGCTGTACCGGTGCATATCCGAGCCGAAGCGCTATGTGCCGCGATACTGGGGCGCTCGAAAGCTGCTGAGCTTGATGCTGCAATACCGGAGTGAACTGCCACCGATTATCGACCGCCGGCTCCACTA
>JAYVDT010000328.1:0-14535 GCA_043749265.1 Rhodanobacteraceae bacterium
GCGGATGGACGAAGGGTTGCCCAAGCTGCATGTGATCCACAAGGCGCTGTGGCTGCGTCGGGAGCAGCCTGAATCGTTTGGTCCGGATGCGGCTTACACGCCTGTGGCCGCGATTGGATCGAAGGCCGATCACGTAGTCGCGTATCTGCGCGGAGAAAGCGTGTTGACTCTAGGCGTGCGAGCGAATGTGATTCGTGGAAACTCGTGGGATGGGACCACGCTGAAGCTTCCTGGCCGTGGCAAAAAAGGGCGCTGGCGCAATCGACTGACGGGCGAAACCTTCAAGGCAGGCGTTGTGGAGTTAGAGGATTTGCTCCGGTTGTTCCCTGTGGCCTTATTTACTTTAGAAGAGGAAAATCTACATGCATCAGTTCATCGTCTGGGCACCAAAGCCGAAGAAGGTCTCGATCAAAGTTGACGGTAATGTAATGCCGATGACCGGGCCGGACAAGAGAGGCTATTGGAATTGCCGCGTGGAGGAGGCGTGCGCTGGAACGGAGTATGCCTTTCTGCTCGACGACGATCAGACGCCGTACCCCGATCCTCGCAGCCAGCATCAGCCGAAGGGAGTTCACGGGCCGTCGTCCGTATACGACCAGAAAGCTTTCCATTGGGAGGATCAAGCCTGGCAGGGACCTACGCTGAGCGGGGCAGTGTTGTACGAGTTGCACATCGGCACCTTCACGCAGGAGGGTATGTTCGATACTGCCATTGAGAAGCTGCCTTACCTGTTTGATCTTGGCATTACTCACGTTGAAGTGATGCCGATTGCGGAGTTTGCTGGTGATCGTGGGTGGGGCTATGACGGCGTTGCGCTGTTTGCGACGACCGAACACTACGGCGGCCCGGAGGCCTTCAAACGCTTCGTCAATGCGTGCCATCTCAATGGGCTGGGTGTGATTCTGGACGTTGTTTATAACCACTTTGGTCCGGTAGGAAACTACACCGGCAAGTTCGGCCCTTACGTTACGGAGAAGCACCTTACGCCATGGGGCGATGCAGTGAATTTCGAGGATGCGGGATCCGATGAAGTACGCAAGTTCTTCTCCGACAATGCCCTGATGTGGATGCGAGACTTTCACGTGGATGGCCTGCGCCTGGATGCAATTCACGAGATGATAGATCGCTCGGCGGTTCATTTTCTGGAACAACTTTCTGCGAACGTCGAGACGCTATCGGCTGCTGTGGAGCGTCGGCTGGTTTTGATCGCGGAGTCGGATTTAAACAATCCATGTATCGTTCGTCCGATTGAAGCGGGTGGTTACGGCATGGACGCGCAGTGGTCAGATGACTTTCATCACTCACTGTTTACCTTGTTGCATGTGGAAGAAGGAGGTAAGGGCTACTACGACGATTTCGGTCAGTTTGAGTGTCTGGCCAAGAGCTTGAAGAGCATGTTTGTGTACGACGGCATCTACTCGGTGTACCGCCACCGGAGTCATGGTCGGCCGGTTGACTCACTTTCTGCACATCATTTTGTGGGTTTCATCCAGAATCACGACCAGGTCGGGAATCGAGCGACTGGCGACCGGGTGGAGCAGATCATCGGCCTGCAGCGTGCGAAGCTGGCGCTGGGTTTGGTTCTTACCGCGCCTTTTCTGCCGATGCTGTTTCAGGGCGAGGAGTACGCAGCCTCGACACCCTTCCTCTACTTTGCTGACCACGAGGATGCGGAGATGGCGAAGCTTGTGTCGCAGGGGCGGAAGAAGGAGTTTGCGGCGTTTGGCTGGGATGAATCGCAGATTCCGAATCCGGAGGAGCTGAGCACTTTTACGAACTCAAAACTGAAGTGGGAGGAAGTCTCCCATGGCAAGCATGCGGAGATGCTGACATGGACCAAGGATCTGATTCGCATTCGGCGGGCCTCGGTTTCGCTGAACGACGGAGATCGCCGCCACTTGAAGATAACGTTCGACGAGACCAAGCGCTGGTTGCGCATGGAGCGCGGGTTAGTGAGCATATTTGCCAACCTGGGGAGCGAAGCCATGGAGTTTTCGACGGATCAGGATCACCGTTTGATTCTGGCATCCGATCCTGCGACTCGCCTGGAAGAAAGCATCCTCACGGTGCCGCCGGATGGATTTGCGATTCTTTCTTTCGAGCAGGATTAGGCCAATCATCCCGGTGAGGGAGGATGCGCGGCCACGTGAGATTTGGGATAAACGCCCAATTCTGTGGGGCCTGTCATTCCTCCCTCCAGGCCCATCCTGCTGGCAAATCTTTGCCTTCCTGTGCTTGCCGCGGGAGCTTTTACAGGTTGCCAAACTCTGCTTGCCAGACCCTGCCCTTTCTTTTAGTCACTCAATCGAGCTTTGTAGTCGTTCAGCAAATCTTCAGAAAGCTATAAGCAAGCGACCCTACGATGGGATAAGTAATGAAACTGGATGCTTTCGCGAAACTTTTTCCCTACTGACTCGTCTCGCTCTACAGCCCACTTTTCTTTTTGCACCTCAAAATGCTTTCAGAGTCGGACTGCAACCGCCAGTTTCAGAAGGATTCCAAGATGTTTAAGAAATGCACCTCCCCAGCGTGGAAGTTAATTGAACTGCGTTCCGCGTGTGCGCTTTCGTTGTGTTCCCTTACCCTGGCGGCTTGCGCCCCAGCGTTGATCCCGTTTTCACTGCAGGCACAGGCACAACCGGCCGCGCCCCGCATGCTTGGGACAGTCAAATTGATCGAGGGGAACATGCTTACGATCGCCACTGCGGCTGGCGCGCAGGTCACGGTCACGGTGTCCGGAACAACTCCGGTGCTGCAACTTCCCCCTGGCAGTGCGGATCTGAAGGCTGCGACGGCGACAACTGTGGCGAATATTGCGGTTGGCGACCGGGTTTTGGTGACGGGCAAGACGGGCGATACGCCCTCGGCGCTAACTGCTGCGCGCGTTGTTTTGATGAAGTCCAACGACATTGCTGCTCGCCAATCAGCTCAACAGGCAGAATGGCAGCGCAATGGCACGGGTGGCCTGATTCGTGCGGTGGAGGGTTCCACCCTTACGGTCGCAGCGGGTATCCGGACGTTGAAGGTCCAGACGACACCCACGACGATCTTCCGGCGCTATGCAGATGATTCGGTCAAGTTTGAAGACGCGAAGCTTGGGAAGCTGGACCAGATCCGCACCGGCGATCAGATCTCCGTGCGCGGCGGGAAGTCTGAGGATAGGACCTCGATTACGGCGGAAGAGGTTGTGACGGGCACGTTTGAGAACCTATCCGGCTCTGTTACCGCGGTGGATGCAACTGCTGGCACGATCACGTTGAAGGACCTGATCTCGAAGAAGACGGTCACCGTGCATGTGACGGCGAAATCGGATCTGCGCAATCTGCCTACGCAGACTGCTGCAATGTTTACGTCCCGCAGTGCTACTCCCGCTGCGGCCGCTTCCGCCCAGGCGACCACTGGCGCGGTGGCCCGTCCGCGCAATACCGGGATGGATTTGTCCCGGATGCTGGCACAGCTGCCGGCAGTTAGCCTAGCTGATCTAAAGCCTGGGGCCGCGGTCATGATCGTCGCCTCGCAGGACCGGGTTGGGTCCGACGAACTAACCGCTATTACCCTGCTATCCGGAGTGGAACAGATCCTCTCCGCAACTCCATCCGGTGGCCAACCCATCACGCTCTCCCCTTGGAATCTGGGCATGCCTGAGGCTGGCGGCGGCGGGGCGTAACACACGCGCCGCGACTGTAATTCTTGCTTTTAGCCATTTGGCCTACTGCTTTTTAGGAGTTTCAATGTCTTCTGGTTCCAGCGCGTCTTCCAAAGGTTGGTTGACTCTTTTTGCCATCGCTTTTCTTGCCCTGCCTGCGACGCTCAACTCGCAACAGATGGCTGTATCTGTCAATGGATCAGGTGGCCAGTCCAACTCCGCCCAGTCAGGTCCGGTATCCCTGAGCGGAAGCGTCGTTGATCCCGATAGCGCCGCGATCCCCGGGGCGACGGTCACGCTTACGCCAGGCTCGGGCAAAGCCATCACCGTCATCTCCGGGTCCGACGGAACCTATACGTTGCGCAGCGTTCCCTCTGGAACTTACTCAGTGACGGTTACGATGCCGGGGTTTGGTTCTTATGTTCGGCAGGGCATCAGGATCGTGGCGGGTACACCGCAGACACTGAATGCCAAGCTTGCGATTCAAGTTGCGGAACAGGTCGTCAACGTTACGGCCAGCCAGACCCAGGTGTCGGTCGATCAGGATTCGAACGCCAGTTCCACCGTGCTGAAGGGCAAGGATCTGGATGCGCTTTCGGATGATCCGGATGAGCTTTCAACGGAGCTTTCGGCGCTTGCCGGACCTTCGGCAGGTCCTAACGGAGGCCAGATCTACATTGATGGATTTACCGGGGGCCAGCTTCCGCCGAAGTCCTCCATCCGCGAAATCCGCATCAATCAGAATCCGTTTTCTGCCCAGTACGACCGCGCCGGCTTTGGGCGAGTTGAAGTTTTTACCAAGCCCGGCACGGACAAAGTTCACGGTAGTGCGCAACTCAACGGCCAGGACAAAAACTTCAACACCGGCAGCCCGTTCATCGGTAGCAACATTGCGCAGCCTGGTTACCACACGATCTTTGGCTTTGGAAGCCTGACAGGTCCGATCAGCAAGACGGCATCGTTCAACGTTGGCGGTTCCTATCGCGACATTCAGGACAACACCATCGTCAATCCACCGGCAATTTATGCGACCACCCAGAATTCTGGAATACCTTGTGCGCCGGGAAATCCCAACTGCACGCTCTTCCAGATTTCAAAGGGGAATGGTTTCCAGTTCGCGGACATTGCCCCCGCCAAACGCTGGGATATTTCGCCACGTCTAGATCTCGCACTGGGTGAGAAAAACACCCTCACGGTGCGCTTCCAGTATGAGCATGCCAACAATAAAAACGGCAATATCGGCGGGTTGGACCTCTCAACGACGGGCAATGACGCCAATAGTACAGAGGTCGAGATACAGGCTTCGGACACTCAGATTTTCTCTGCGAAGGTGATCAACGAGACCCGCTTTGAATATAACCGCGGCACCAGCAACACCACACCGTTTGATCTTTCGCCGACTTTGAACGTGCAGGGCGCCTTTGTGGGAGGAGGTAACAACGCCGGTACGTCAAACGATGTGCAGCACCACATAGAAGTCCAGAACTACACGTCGGTTGCCCTGGCGAAGCATTTCATGCGCCTAGGCGGTCGTCTGCGCACGACAAACGAAATCAACACCACGTCCGCCGGCAGCAATGGCACATTTACCTACAACAGCATTGGTGATTACATCGCGGGCAATGCCAGCCAGTTCACCGTCACACAAATTAGCCATCCGACTATCTCTGCTCGATCGACTGACGTTGGTCTATACGCGGAGGACGACTGGAAGATCAAGCCGAACCTGACGTTCAGCTATGGTCTGCGCTTCGAGACGCAAAACTTTATTCACGATCAGGCCGACTTTGCGCCGCGTTTCTCTGTGGCTTATGGTCTGGGTAAAAAGACGGTGATTCGCGCCGGAGCGGGAATGTTCTATGACCGGTTCACCCTGACGAATGAGTTCAGCGTGTATCGCAACGACGGCAACAATCAGCAGCAGTACATCATCTCGGCGACGCCGGCTACCCACACGACGCCGATTGTCTACGTGCCGTGTTCTCCGTCAAACGTGTCTGCCTGCCCGACTACCACTTCCGGACGATTTACGACCCGCAGCATCTCGGACAAACTGCGTGCTCCGTACAGCATCCAGACCAATATCGGGGTCGACCAGCAATTGTTCAAGGGGGCAACGCTCTCGGTCAACTATCAGCACATTCGCGGGGTTCACCAGTTCAACAGCGCGGTCGCCAACTACACTACGCTCACCGCCACGACGCCGATCCAGTACGAGTTCCAGTCAGAAGGTTTGTTCAGCCAGAATCAACTCGTTGCCAACCTGAACTATCGTTTGGGTCGCGCCTCGGTATTCGGCTACTACATTCTGAACTATGCAAACTCGGATACGGGCGGCGCTTCAACGTTCGGTTCAGTGCCCTACAACCTTCGCGCCGACTATGGACGAGCCACTTTTGACATCCGCAGCCGGATCTTCCTAGGCGGCAATGTGGCTCTGCCGCACTTGATCAGCGTGAGTCCATTCCTAGTAGCTTCCGCCGGTACCCCCTACAACATCACCTCCGGCGTGGATAGCAATAGCGACACGATATACAACGACCGCGCCGTTCTCGTAACCCCGGGCTCGACGCCACTCGCAAATGGCTACGTCAAGACAATAGGAGGATGCGGCACCTTTGCAACGCCTGGCACGAATGGAAACTTTACGCCGGCTCCAATCAATGCCTGCACTGGGCCAGCCAGCTTCACGCTTAATCTCCGCGCCTCAAAAACCATCGGATTTGGCAAGTCGACTCGCGTAGACAAGGGTCAGGCGGCACCTGCAGGTGGACCGGCTGGCCCTGGCGGCCCGAGAGGTGGGCCTGGCGGCGGACACGGTGGTTTTGGCGGGGGCGGCGGGGCCAGCAGTGGCAAGCATTACAACCTGACGCTCGGAGCACAGGTAGCCAATGTCTTCAATGTCGTCGATCGCAACGTGCCCGTGGGAACCCTTTCTTCACCCAGCTTTGGGAGCAGCACCCAGCTTGCAGGCAATATCTTCACCACCAATTCTGCAATTAGAAGGATCAGCTTACAGGCTTCCTTCAGCTTCTAAATTGTGCGAACTACTTTGCAGCTTTGAAATTCTTTTTAAGTCCCTGCCAGCAGGTGTAGTACTCATGCTGCCGAGCGGCCGTCTCCATTGCGAATTTGGTGGGCCGGCATACAAAGCGTGTCTCGAACATGAAAGCCAGGGTGCCATCCAGTTTTACCGGCTTCAGGTCAGCGGCGCTGGCGCGGATGAAGGTCTCGGCGTCGGGACCGTGGCCGCTCATGCAGTTATGCAGGCTGGCTCCTCCGGGCACGAAGCCCTCGGCTTTGGCGTCGTACTCGCCCATGACGAGGCCCATGAACTCATTCATGAAATTGCGATGAAACCACGGCGGACGGAATGTATGCTCGGCGACGACCCAGCGCGGGGGAAAGATGGCAAAGTCCACGTTAGCTGTGCCGGGTAGCTCGCTGGGGCTGGTCA
This sequence comes from Rhodanobacteraceae bacterium, assembly GCA_043749265.1. Lineage (GTDB taxonomy): Bacteria > Acidobacteriota > Terriglobia > Terriglobales > Acidobacteriaceae > Edaphobacter. The sequence continues at coordinate 7,104 of JAYVDT010000328.1, forward strand.
GAACAGTGTAGATGGAGGGATCCGGGTGGTCGAAGCTCACCGAATTGATGCATTGGAAGCGGGCCAGGTCATACTTGCAGGGGGCGTAGTTGCCGTGCCAACCGACGACATCGAGCGGGCTATGGTCGAAGTTGGTAGCCCAGAGATTGCCTTGAAACTTGGCGACGACCTGGAAGCTGCCGCCATCGCGGTCGTCATAGGCTGCGACCGGCGTCTGGAAGTCGCGGCTATTTGCAAGACCATTTGCCCCAATGGGCCCAAGCTCCGGCAGGCGCAGCGTCTGGCCATAGTTTTCCAGCAGATAGCCGCGTACCTCCTTGTCTGCCAGTTCAACGCGGAACTTGATGCCGCGGGGCACCAGGCCGATCTCACCTGAAGCAACCGACATGATGCCGAGCTCCGTGTGGATCACGAGCCCGCCAAGCTGGGGGACGAAAAGTAATTCGCCGTCCGCCGAGTAGAAGAAGCGGTCCGTCATGCTCTTGTTCGCGGCGTACAGATGAATGGCGAGCCCGGAGTGCATGGTGAGGTCACCGTTACCGGCCAGCGTAGTCAGGCCGTCGATGAAGTCGCATGGGTCGGGCGGCAGTGGGACGGGATCCCAGCGCAATTGGCTCGGCGTCGTCTCCACTTCATTAAACGGGGTTGAGCGCACCAGACCATTTGTAATGCGCTCATAAGGCTTGTGCATCACCGAGGGGCGAATCCGATAGGTCCAGGTGCGGCGGTTCAGATGGCGAGGAGCGGTAAAGGACGTGCCTGAGAGTTGTTCCGTGTACAGACCCAGCGGTGCCTTCTGTGGCGCATTTTGCCCCCGTGGAAGCGCCCCGCGCTCCGCTTCCGTGGCGAATTCATTGCCAAATCCGGTCATGTACTCGAGCTTGTTCTTATCCGTCATGTGCAGCTTCTCCCCGTTCGGAATACCGTCGGCAGAGAAGCGTAACCGGAACGCGGCATGGCTGACAAATATGCGGTCCTACTATTTTGTGAAGAACTACTTCACGTCCTTCAAAGCTGTCTGGAAGGCAGATTTGAACTGACCGGAGTTGAAAGGTTCACGGGTCAGGTTAGGTTCGGGATCCTCATCAGGCTGAACATCTTCCGATTTGAACGGGAAATCCGTTTGTTGGGCCGTTTTGGCGATAACGACGGTCTTGGCGTTCAGGAACTCGTGCATTCCAGCCGCAGAAAGTTCCCGCCCATAGCCGGAGCGCTTGATCCCTCCGAACGGAAGCCGCGGATCGCTGGCCACCATTGTGTTGACGAAGACACCTCCGCACTCCAACTCGGCGATGAAGCGGTTCTGCTCTTCTGCATCATTCGTCCAGACGCTTGCGCCGAGCCCGAAGGGGGTATCGTTCGCAATCTCGATCGCTTCCTCCAGGGACGCGGCACGGAACAGCATGGCTACAGGTCCGAAGATTTCGTCACGGTATACGCTAGCGGAACGCGGAACGCCGGTGATAACGGTGGGTTCGAAGAAGTTTCCGGTGCCGACCATCCGTTCGCCACCGGTCAGGATGCGTCCGCCGGCAGCGGTTGCGGCCTTGACCTGCATGTCGAGGTCGTCCAACAGCAGGATGGTCGCGAGAGGTCCAATATCGGTCGTGTCGCTCATGGGATCGCCCACATGCAGGGCTTCCATGCCGGCGACGAAGCGCTCTTCGAACTGGTCGTAGATCTCTTCATGGACGACAAATCGCTTGGCCGCGATGCAGGACTGGCCGTTATTCATCGTGCGGGCTTTGACGGCGGTCTGGATGGCGAGGTCAAGATTGGCCGACGGCATTACGACGAACGGGTCCGAGCCGCCAAGCTCCAGCACGGACTTCTTGATGAGCCAGCCTGCCTGCGCGGCGACGGCGCGCCCTGCGGCTTCGGATCCGGTCACGGTTACGGCGGCGATGCGCTCGTCGGAGAGTACGGATTCGACCTGGCGCGATTCTATGAGTAGGGTCTGGAAGGAGCCGCGGGGGAAGCCGGCGCGGCGGACCAGAGCTTCAATCGCAATGGCGCACTGCGGTACGTTGGACGAGTGCTTGAGCAGCCCCACGTTCCCAGCCATCAGCGCCGGACAAAGGAAGCGAAAGACCTGCCAGAAGGGAAAGTTCCAGGGCATGACTGCAAGCACGATGCCCAAAGGATCCCAGCGGACGTAGCTATTATTGTTGTCGGTCGGAATCGGCTCTTCCGACAGGATGCGGGCAGCATTCTCCGCGTAGTAGCGGCACCCGGAGGCACACTTCAGAATCTCCTGCCGTGCGGAGACGATCGTCTTGCCGACCTCGTGAACGAGCAGCGTGGCCAACTCTTCACACTCATGCTCCAAAATGCCGGCGAGCTTGCGCATGCATAAGGCGCGATGCTGCAGCGGAATCTCGCGCTGCCCCTTGAAGGCTGCGGAAGCAAGCGCGATTTTGGCCTTGATGGCCTGATCGTTCAAGGGTTCAAAGGTGCGGAGGACTTCGCCGGTCGCGGGATTGATCGATTGAATGGGCATGGTGACAAGTGAGGTTAGTTTAGCAAGAGTGACTGCAAGCAGCCAGAAGACGCTATGCCATAATCAATTTTGGCGGTCAGAGGATCAGCGGAATGCGCGGTGACGCACGCTTTATGAAGATGGCGATTGAGCTTGCCACGGCCAACGCGGTCTCCGGACGCGGTGGTCCGTTTGGCGCAGTCATCGTCCGCGATGGCGAGGTGATTGCTACCGGCGCCAACTCGGTCACGGCGACCAACGATCCGACGGCCCACGCGGAGATCACGGCCATCCGTAACGCTTGCAGGGAACTGGGTACGTTTGAGTTGAAGGGAATGGAGATTTACTCCAGTTGCGAGCCTTGCCCAATGTGTTTGACCGCCATCTACTGGGCCCATTGCGAATTCCTGTACTTTGCGAGCACCGCTCAGGATGCCGCGGAGGCCGGATTTGATGACTTCTACCTTTATCAGCAGGTGCGCCACGCGGTCGGCGAACGTGACCTGCCGACCATGAACTTCATGCGCGATGAGGGCCTCGAAAGCCTCAACGCCTGGCGCCTGCACGCAGGCAGGGTTAAATATTGATGAAAGCTACAAGAGTAGCGATTCTCGGACTGGGCACCGTTGGCAGTTCCGTGGCCAGGGCTCTTCGTGATCTTGAATTTCCCGGGCTCACGCTGAGCTATGTTTACAACCGCAACGTGGCGCGCAAGCGGCAGTCCGGGGCAGCGGAGTGCGTCGGTCCGGATGTCGTCTGGACCGAGTGCTTTGACGACGTGTTGAACTCAAACGTAGACGTCATTGTCGAACTGATTGGCGGTCTGGACCCGGCAGGCGACTGGATTGAACGCGCTCTGCGAGCGGGCAAATCCGTGGTGACGGCAAACAAGCAGCTAATCGCCTATCACGGCGCTGCTTTACTTAAACTCGCATCCGTACACGGCGGGCAGTTGCTGTATGGCTCGGCCGTTGCAGGTGGCGTGCCGGTGATCCCAGGCATGCAGCAAGGGCTCTCCGGCGATCGAATCACGCGCGTCAGCGGCATCCTCAACGGCACATGTAACTACATCCTGAGTCGCATGGAAGCAGGGGATCGCTACGCCGATGTGCTGAAGGATGCGCAGCAACTCGGCTATGCGGAGTCTGATCCCATCGCCGACGTCGGAGGCTTCGACGCACGCGCGAAACTCTGCATCCTGTGTCGCATTGCGATGCATGCGGAACTTGACCCCGAGGCCGTATCCACGCAGACTATCTCCGCCATCGACGCCGTCGACTTCGCTTACGCAAAGGAACTGGGCTGCACGATCCGGCAGGTCTCTCGCGCGCAGGTTGAAGCTGACGGAATGTACGCGCGAGTCGCGCCGATGCTGATCCCAAAGAATTCGCCGATGGCATGGTCGCACGGTACACAGAACATGGTGGTGACGACCGGCATGATGGGTGGCGATGTAGTCTTTTCCGGCCATGGTGCCGGTGGCGCGGCCACGGCCGTGGCAGTCGTCTCGGATCTACTGGCCGTCGCCCAGGGTGTCCGCTGCGTCTCGTTGCCAGTCACACCTAAGGTTGTTACGGGGGACGCAATGGCCCCGCACTACCTGCGCTTTGTGGTGGATGACAAGCCGGGCATCGTCGCGGCGATTGCAGGGGCGCTCTCTGATGTCGGAGCCAATATCGACTCGCTGTTGCAGCGCCCTGGCTACCCGAAGCACCGGCTCGCGTTCGTGATCACGACGGAGCCTAGTCTGAACTCCGTGATTCAGCGGGCCATGGAGACCATCGCCACACTGGACTGCATGATTCAGCCCCCGCTGGCGCTAGAAATGCTCGTCGTAGACGACAAAGACGAAGAGACCGCATAGGTCTCTTCGTCCTGATCGACTGCGAAGTTAGTACTTTGGCATGCTGGTGTCGATTTTGTCTGCCCAGTCTAGGAGTCCGCCAGCCAAATTCTCCACGTTTGTGAAACCCGCGTTCTTCAGGATCAAGGCTGCCTTCTGGCTGCGTGCGCCGGAGCGGCAGTGGACAACGATTTCCGTGTCCTTGGTGACCGGGATCTCCGCGACGCGGCTCTCAAGCGAGCCCACTGGAATCAGCAACGCTCCCAGCGAAGCAATCGGCACCTCATGCGGCTCGCGTACGTCGAGCAGGAAGAAGTTCTCCTTCGCATCCTGCTTGGCCTTAAGCTCCTGCACCGTAATCTGCGGAATGCCATCGACCACCGAGCCCGAGACATCCTTGTTTTGAGCCACTTCGAGTGGACCAACGGAGGTTGGCTTCTCGATCCCGCAGAACTGGTCGTAGTCGATAAGTTCCTTGATTTCATGCGTACCGCAAGCGGGGCACTCCGGATTCTTGCGTAGCTTCAATTGCCGGAAGTTCATGCCCAGCGCGTCGATCAGGAGCAGCCGACCAGCCAGCGTCTCGCCAATGCCGAGGATGAGCTTGATGACTTCAGTCGCCTGGATGATGCCGACAAGGCCCGGCAGGATTCCAAGAACACCACCCTCGGCGCAAGAGGGTACCAGGCCCGGAGGTGGCGGCTCCGGATATAAGCAGCGATAGCACGGACCTTCCTCGGTGGCGAAGACGCTAGCCTGACCTTCAAAGCGGAAGATCGATCCGTAGGCATTCGGCTTCCCTGTCAAAACGCAGGTGTCGTTGACCAGGTAACGAGTCTGAAAGTTGTCGGTACCGTCCGCGATGATGTCGAAATCCTTGAAGATTTCGAGCGCATTCGCACTGGTCAGCATCGTGTTGTACTTCACAACATTCAGGTTTGGATTTAAGCCCTTGAGCATCAACTCCGCAGAGTCAACCTTGAGCATGCCGACGGTCGCTGTCGAGTGGATGACCTGACGCTGCAGATTCGAAGCATCCACGGTATCGAAGTCAACAAGACCCAAAGTCCCGACGCCAGCGGCCGCAAGATAAAGCGAAAGCGGCGCACCCAGTCCTCCCGTGCCCACACATAACACCCTTGCAGCCTTCAGCTTCTGCTGGCCTTCATAGCCAACCTCAGGCAGGATCAGGTGGCGAGAGTAGCGGGCTATCTCCTCGTTTGTGAGCTTTGGAAGAGCAGCGATCGGGTCGAGTGTAGCTGTGGTCATAGGTGCCTCGTTCCATTAGATTCCAGATCTTTATGTTTGATTCCGTAGTCGCAGCGGGCAGTTACCGGCCACCGGCGATGCTCGGAATGATGGTGAGTTCGTCGCCGTCCTTGGTCGGCGCATCTTCCTTCGCCGGCAGGTAGCGGATGTCGTCCTCGTTCAGGTAAACATTCACGAACGAGCGCAGCTTACCATCGTTTCCGAAGAGGTTTTTGCGCAGTTCGGGATGAGTTGTTACCAGCGCCTCGAGCGTTGCGGCGACGGTATTGCCCTGGACGGTTACAGACTCTTGGCCGCCGGTAAAAGCGCGGAGCGGTGTAGGGATGTGAATGGTCATGAAACTCCAGTATTCATTGGTATTTAGAGCTAAACTGTGGCGACTTCTGCAATTAAAATTTCGATCGGTTCATCTTCGAACCGCTTGTCTTCTTCGCTCGTCCCCTGCAGCAGAAACGAGTTTGAATCTTCCGACTTGCCCTTGCCCACGCGTGTGATCAGGTATGAACAGCCGAGCCAGTGGGCCTCTGCAATATCAGTTGCTGACCACTGCGCCGGATGGTCCGGATGCGAGTGATAAAAGCCGACGATATCCAGTTGCAGCGCACGTGCCTGTCGCTGTATTCGGATCAACTCAACCGGAGAAATGTTGTAGCGGTTGTGTGCCGAATCGGTTCGGGTATTACCTGCCTGGACGGTTTGATGCACAACATTCGTGCCATCTTCTTTTCTGCCCAGCAGGACGCCGCAGCACTCATGTGGGTAGGTCTGTTCGCCATGCGCGCGGAGGAATTCGTAATCAGAAAAATTGATACGGAGCATCGTATTCCTTCGATTTTGTGTTATGTTGAGAGACGGGAAGCGGACTTCGGGTAGGAAATCGGCGCACAGGTCGCAAAAGGCGATGAGGTTTCCGACTCAGCAAAACCGAATCAGGATCGCCTTAGAAGCGACAACAACAACAGCTACAACAACGGCGGAGGTCATGCATTGGGTCCGCCCTCCTGCCGTGAGCCTTCCGTCCAGAACCGCTCCGACATGTACTTCTCTGCGGAGTCGCAAAGGATCGTCACGACCATTGCTTCACGCCCAGCGGCGTACTCCCGCTCGGCAATTTCGAGTGCGGCGGCTACGCCTCCACCGGCCGAAACTCCAACCAGTAGCCCAGACTTGCGCGCCAGGCGCAGACACATTGCGTAGGCCCGCTCGGTTTCGAGATCAATATTTTCATCTGCGAGATCGGCGTCGTAGATCTTGGGCACAATTGCCGTGGCCATGTGTTTCAGCCCTTCGAGGCCGTTGAAGGGCGAATCCGGTTGCATGGAAATGCAGCGAATGTCGGGGTTCAACTCGCGCAGACGACGGGTTGTGCCCATGAACGTGCCTGAAGTGCCAAGGCCGGCGACGAAGTGCGTCACCTGCCCTTCGGTCTGGTGCCAGATTTCATTGGCCGTCGTGTGATAATGCGAAAGCCAATTATTTGGATTGGAGTACTGGTCGGCGTAGAAGTACCGGTCCGGCTCAGCAGCCACCATAGCGCGAGCTTTACGGATTGCTCCGTCGGAGCCATCCGCGGGATCCGTCCAGACGATGTTTGCGCCATATATGGCGAGATAGCGCTTCCGCTCCGGCGAAACATTGGAGGGCATGCATAGCGTTACGGGGAATCCCATCGCCGCACCCAGCATCGCGTAGGCAATACCAGTATTTCCGCTGGTTGCATCGAGCAGGCCCTGACCAGGTTTTGCACCCGGACCGAGCAGGTTCCGACGCATCGCATCGGCCACAATAGCGGAGGCGGCACGGTCCTTGACCGAACCACCGGGGTTTGCAAACTCAGCCTT
>JAYVDT010000329.1:0-4731 GCA_043749265.1 Rhodanobacteraceae bacterium
TTGTCCAACGCGCTTCCAGGTCCCGCGGTTTTGCCCGCCACGTTTCAGGACTTTCACGGCAACAGCAACGCCGTCGAGGGCCTGCGCACCGCTATTGCAGCGGGGCGACTGCCACACTCACTGATACTTGCCGGTCCCGAAGGCGCAGGCAAGTACACCCTCGCGCTCATGCTCGCCATGACCGTGGAGTGCGAGCGGCAGCCACGAGAGATGTGGTCCACCGGACAGACGCTTGCGAGCTACTGCGGCGTATGCCGGAACTGCACTCGCATCGGCGCAGCCATTGACCTGAAGGGCCTGGTCGATACGGCTGTTGAGGCTCGCGAGGGGCTGCGGGAGACGGATAAGAAGGAGACTCGTGTGCTGATCCAGCAGCATCCGGATGTTCTCATCGTCCCGCCTGATCCTCCGCAGTTGCTCATCAAGCTGGGGCAGGTCCGAAAAGTGATCCAGAGTGCGCAGTATCTGCCTGCAGAGGGGCCACGCAAGATCTTCATTTTGACGGCTGGCAACTTCATGAAAGAGGCCGCCAACTCGCTGCTGAAGCTTCTGGAAGAGCCGCCGGACTACGTTCACATCATCCTGTGCGTGGAGAACCCGGGCGAGTTGCTGCCCACCATCCGCTCGCGTTGCGCAACGGTCCGCCTGGGCGGATTGCCGGTGGAGGAATTGGAGATGCTGCTTGCGGATCGCCGATCGCAGTGGGAGCCCAGGCACCGGACGCTGGTGGCGCGGCTGGCGCAGGGTGCGGCGGGTAAGGCCCTGGGGTTTAATCTGGAAGGCTACGTCACGGCGCGTGCGGATGCAATGCTGCTGCTTCGGGCTGCGGTCGCGGATACGGACCACTCGGCCCTGTTCAAGATGACGGAGACGTATCGCGCGGGAGCGGACGGGCAGGTGAAGACGTCGGCGCTATTGCGGGTTATGGGGCTGTTACTGGAAGACCTGTTGCTGCTACTGGCAGGAACGCCGGAGCTTGTACGGAATGTCGATGTGCGGACGGAGCTGGAACGGTTTGCTGGAAATGTTTCGTTTGGGTGGATTGAGCATGCGAGCCGCGGGCTGGATTCTGTAACGAGCGGGATGAGAAGGAATCTGCTGCGAAATCTGTCGCTGGATGCGTTTGCGGGCTCGCTGGCAGAGAAGGGTTGAGAGGTACCCCCCCACCCCCGGTAAAAGTCTTAAAGTCTTCAAAACAAGCATTTTAGGTCCGGACCTAGATGTTGGATCCTGGGCCGGGGTTGATCTAGCGGGCGGCTTTTGTCAAGCGGTCGCGGATTGCTTGACCTATGCCGCCGTCCGGGGGAACGGGGCACAGGATCAGCTCGATCGGGCGAGCATCCAGATCCCGCAGGCCGGTGTAGAGCTGTCGGGCCAAAGTCTCAGGTTCGTCCCAGGGACCCCAGGAAAAGAACGAGCAGCCGGGCAGGATTGCCCAGCCGTCCGGAAGCATCACGCCGACGCTTTTACCTTGCTTCTTCACCTCGGCCATTGCCTCAAGCAAGACGTCGGAATCGGGGTCAGGCTCCGTGGGGATGAGCACGAGTTGTGCGCGGGGAGCATAGTGGCGGATGCCTACACCGGGCGAGGGGAGGCTTTCGGGCTCCTGGTTAGAGAGCTCAGGGGTGTGGGTGCGGACCCAGCCGATGTTCTGAATTGAGCAGAGCGACTCAAGGCTGACGCCGCCAGGACGGTAGATAATGACGCCAAGATCGTCGATTTCGACGACGGTGGATTCGAGCCCGACGGTGGTAGGGCCTCCGTCCAGGATGGCGTCGATACGTCCGTCCAGGTCAGCCAGTACGTGCGCGGCGGTGGTGGGACTGATATGGCCGAAGGTGTTGGCGCTGGGTGCGGCGATGGGGATGCCGGCCTCGCGGATCAACTGCAGGGCAACCGAATGGGCCGGTATGCGGACGCCGACGAGGGGGCGACCGGCGGTAACTGCGTCAGGAATGGCGTGGGTGCGGGGAAGGAGAACGGTGAGGGGTCCGGGCCAGAATTTCTCGATGAGCTTACGGGCAGTGGGGTGCAGCGGCGTCGTTGCGACCTGTGCAAGCATGTCAAGATCGCACACGTGGACGATAAGGGGGTCCCAGTGAGGGCGTTGTTTGGCGAAAAAGATTTTTTCAATAGCTTCCGCGGAAAGGGCGTCGGCGCCGAGACCGTAAACGGTTTCGGTGGGAAAGGCGACCGTTCCGCCGGATCGCAGGATCGCGGCGGCGCGGGTTATGTCTTCCTTCTGGCTGGCGTCGAGGCGTTCGGTTATGCGCTTGGAATCCACAGAGCTATCGTATCGCCTGGCAGACGCCAAGCGCAGGTGAGCCTATACTTCCTCCATGCAGAATGCCGAGATTGAGTTGAAGTTTCGTGTCGCTTCCCTTCCTGATTTCGAGCGCAGGCTGCAGGAGTTGGGTTTGAAGCTGGATACGCCCAGGACCTTTGAGGCGAACACGCTTTACGACACGCCAGTGCGGAGTCTGAAGGCGAAGGGCGAGTTGTTGAGGCTTCGGCGGTACGGCAACAAACATCTGCTGACACACAAGCGGCATCCGGATGAGGAAGATCTGAACAGCCTGTACAAGATAAGGATCGAGACCGAGAGCGAAGTTAGCGACGGGGCTGCGGTGGGCGAGATCTTTTGCCGGATGGGTTATGTTCCGGTGTTTCGGTATGAGAAATACCGAAGCGAGTACTCTGACCCGCAGAGGGTGGGAGCGCACCTGGTGCTGGATGAGACGCCGATCGGTGTCTTTGCGGAGCTGGAGGGGCCGACGGATTGGATCGACCGGACACTTGGCGTGCTGGATGTTTCCCATGGCGACTGCCTGACCGAGAGCTACGGCAGACTCTTCCTGGCATGGAAAACACAGACAGGGAGTCCGGCGGAAAATCTGGTCTTTGATGAAATTGGAACGCTAGTGGGGACCGGGCGTTAGTTGTCTAAAGTCAGGGACCTACCGCCACATGCAAGGTTGGGTCTGTCCCCTCGGTAATCATGGAACACCGCTGATGCCTGCTTAGAGACTGTTTTGTTCTTGACGAGTGGGTGGGGATGGATGGCAAAGCAAAGCGCTGGGTTGGTGCTGTATCGACACGGGGCAGGTGCGCTTGAAGTCTTCCTCGTCCATCCGGGTGGCCCATTCTGGGCCGCAAAGGATGCTGGGGCGTGGACGATTCCGAAGGGTGAATATACGGACGACGAACCACCTTTGCAGGCCGCGCGCAGAGAGTTTACCGAGGAGACCGGATTTGCGGCAGACGGACCGTTCCTTGAACTTGGCACGATCAAGCAAGTCAGCGGCAAGACTGTCAGGGCGTGGGCTTTCGAGGGTGACTGCAATCCAGCCGAGCTCAAAAGCAATTTGTGTTTGATCGAGTGGCCGCCGCGTTCCGGGCGACAGCTAGAGATTCCTGAAGTTGACCGAGGTCAATGGTTTTCAGTTTTAGAAGCAAGTAAACGTATTTTGAAGGGTCAACTGCCGTTTCTGGAGACGCTTGCGGTGAAGATCCAAGCTTGAGCGGGAGCATGGTCCGGCAGACTTTTTAGTAGTTTGGGGTTCAGGCGGTCCCAGCCTCAAACCAGCATTTATAGAGCATCTTGGGTACAGAAGGTTTACGCAAGATGAGCTACTGACCAACGTCATGCTGTACTGGATGGCCCAGACAATCAACTCATCGTTTTGCGCCTATTACGAAAGAGAAGAGCGCCGCTTCACTTTGAAAAGGGTGATTTTGTGACTGTGCTTAACTTCATCGCGTACTTTCCCACCGAGATCCTGTTTCCCCCGGTTCCTTGGTTGAGCGTGGGTGCCACATACAGCGTTGGGCGGAGATGCCGGTCGGAGACTATTTCGCTGGGCTGGAAGCGCCTGAGTTGCCTGCGGCTGACATGCGCGCATCTTTCCGGACCTCGCGCGATGGGAAAGAAGAACGCCCAGCGTGATCGAAAGGACTATCTTCCGGCGTAGGGTGTTTTCAAATACTTTTTCGCAGCATCGGCTTGGGACTGGTCGCCACCGCCGTTGAGGGCTTTCTGATATTGCGCGATCGCGTTGGGGCGGTCGTGCAGTAGATCAAACATTTGGCCGGCGTTCAGTTGAGCGCGCTTGCGGAGCCATTCGGAACAGTTTTGTTGGTCGGCAGCTTCAAGGTAATGCTTGGCGGCGTCGATGATGTCGTTCTGGCCTCGCTCGGTGTCGGCGAGACCGAACCATGCCATCTGAAGCCGGGGGTCGATGTAGAAGCCGGGTTTGCGGGCGTCTGCGAGGACCAGCTTGTAGATTGCAATGGCGCCGGGGCCGTCGCCGTTGTCTTTCGTCAGGTTGGCTTCTTCGAGACGGAAGAGATAGTCGTGGGGGTACTGCGTGGCGAGACCATGCTGCACGACAAGAGCCTCTGGGTAGCGGGCATCGTGGCGGAGGAAAAGCGACAAGGCGGTGCGTGATTCAACGCTGGTGACTACGCCTTTTTCGGCGGCGATGCGGATGAGTTCGAGACCCCGCTCCTTGTTGCCACCGACGCCTGCGATGCCGACTACCATGCGAATCAGACGAGGCAGGCTGGCGACGGCGAACTGCTGGATGCCGATCGCCATATTGGCGTCCGCGTAGTCGGGATCGATACGAAGGACGGCTTCGGAGTCGTTGCGTGCAGCGAGACCCTGGCGCGCGGCACCGACATAGGAATGGTCGGCGAGCGTCATGAAGGCGGCATGGAGGCCGCGGGCGT
>JAYVDT010000330.1:0-4715 GCA_043749265.1 Rhodanobacteraceae bacterium
AACGCTCGCCTCCTGGAGCCGCACACGCTCGATCCCATGATTCGATTCTTCGCCATGGACGTCTCGTTCATCTCTGCCACGCTGGTGCTTCCGGCGATCCTGAAGGCACTGGCCACGCCTGAGGTCCCTTGGCAGGGCAAGATGGTTCTGCTGATCAAGCCGCAGTTCGAGGCTGGGCGCGAGCATGTGGGCAAGGGCGGCATCGTACGGACGCAAGAGGCGCGGCAGATGGCGATCGATCGAGTCGCGGAGAGTACCCATTCCCTTGGCGGCAAGGATCTGGACCTTATTGATTCACCCATCCGCGGCATGGAAGGAAACCACGAGTATCTTCTGCATGCGCGCTTCTAAAGGGTGGTCAAGAGATACTGGCGGCCTTATCGTAACGTGTTTGTGAGCGGTTGCCAGTACACTACTGATAATGTTCAAGGCCGCCATTATCTCCAAGCCGCAGAAGCCAGAGGTCGCAGATCTTCTGCCTGAACTGATCGCATGGCTCAAGCGCCATGACTACGAAACGCTGCTCGACACAGACTCCGCGGCTTATCTGGGCCTTCCCGGCATGGATCGTACGCTGCTGCCGCGAGAGGGGCCCACGCTGGTCATCGTGTTGGGTGGCGATGGAACATTGCTGTCTGCGGCGCGTGCGTTCGCACATACTGACACGCCAATCCTCGCCGTAAATTTAGGATCGCTTGGATTCCTGACTGAAATCCCGCTGTCGGATCTGTACCAGACATTGGAGAACTGGTGCAACGGAATCGCGGAAATCGACGTGCGCACAATGATGAATGCTCGGCTATTGCGAGATGGAAAGGTTCGCAGGGAGTGGGACGCTCTGAACGACCTCGTAGTCGCCAAAGGCACTATCGCCCGCATGGCGGATTACACGGTGCGCATCGACGACCAGCTGGTGGCTACTTTTCGGGCCGATGGAGTGATTGTGGCGACACCGACTGGATCCACGGCCTACAACCTGGCGGCCAACGGACCGATCGTGATGCCGAACGTCAACTGTTTGATCGTCACGCCGATCTGCCCGCATCTGCTTACGATCCGGCCAATGGTCATGCCCGGCGAGTCGAGCATCACCATCAAGGTCGAAGGCGTGCCCAACCAGATCTTTCTGACGGTTGATGGCCAGGAGGCGGTCGAACTTCACCTGGGTGATGAGGTTCAGTGCTGCCGGTCAACGTCCTGCGTCCGTCTGCTGCGCCTGCGACCAAACGGGCTGTTCAGTGTGCTGCGGAGCAAACTAAAGTGGGGAGTTCGCTAGGCTCACTGGTTATCGCAGCCGGACGACGTTTTGGATGGGGTGACAAAAGACGCGTCCATGGCTCAAGGCGATTTTGCGCTGAGCAAGCGCGGCCATCTCAGGATCGTGCGTAACCATGACAATGGTGTGCCCAGCCCGATGTAACCCACCCAAAAGCTCCGCGACAATCTTCTGGTTTGCCTGATCCAGATTTCCGGTGGGCTCATCCGCAAGAAGGAGCGGCGGGTTATTGATAAGCGCTCGTGCGATGCAGACACGCTGCTGTTCGCCGCCGGAAAGCTCGCTGGGCAGGTGCGCTAGACGATCGACGAGGCCGACTTTTTCCAGCGCTGCCCGCGCCTCTGTTTCGTCGGTCGTGGAGTGAAAGTATTGCGCGAGCATTACATTCTCAAGTGCTGACAGGTAGGGAATTAGGTGAAATTGCTGAAAGATGAATCCGATCTTCTCCGAGCGGAAGCGGTCGAGCTCTTTGCCTGTCATCGCGGCGACATCTTCGCCGTCAATCTTGAGTGATCCGCAGGAGGGCCGGTCAAGGCAGCCGAGAAGATTCACCAGGGTGCTTTTGCCCGAGCCTGAGGGCCCGGTGATCGCCACCCACTCGCCCGCGACGATGGAGAATGTGGCGGAATCCAATGCGCGCACGACGCCTGTCCTGCCGGCATATTCGCGCGTTACGCCTTCGAGCGCGATGACGGCACATTCGTCGCGCGTCACCTTGCGCTGGTTCTCCCTGGCTAGCTTGGTTACGACTTCTGCCATCCCTACTCTCCCTTAAGCAACGCTGCGGGCTCCAGGCCTCGCAGCGACCGTACTGGAAACAAAGCAGCTACAGCCGCAATAACCACGTTGAGCAAGACTACCAACGGCAACACACCCAACCGTGGTAGTGAAGATGTGTGGAAGTTGGCCTCGCTGATGACCCAGGCGGCTCCGGAGCCGAGGAGCCAGCCCGCAACAATTCCACCACCGGCCAGAAGAAGCGTTTCGAGAAGGAACAGGCCCATCATCTGCGAGTCGCTGCCTCCGAGAGCTTTCATCAGGGCAAAGTCGCGGCGACGCTCCAGTACGCTCGCCGACAGGGTCGCGAGGACGCTGACACCGACGGTGAGGGCGATGAGAAGGACTGCACCAAACATCAGAGCGTGCGTCTTGTCCACGATGGACGATTCACCATCCACAAGCTGCCGAACCGGCTCAACATCGGCACCTGGAAGAACCTTCCGAAGGCGCGAAATAGCAGCTTCAACCCTCGTAGCACTCCCGGGGATCTGCACCTCAGTGACTGTAGGAGCGACGCCCGTCCACGCGATTAAGGCGGCTTGAGGGATGTAGATCCGGGAGTCCTCGTCACCGCCGGTCTTGAGGCGGCCGGCACCGGTAAAGGTCTTGGATTTGCCAGAGAAGGTGAGGGTGACGGCTTTTTCGTTGCCTATGAATTCGGCCGCGCGCGTGCCTAGTAGAGCGGCATCCGGTTCGGTAGGCCATGCGGGGAGTTGCCACCATGAGTCGAGCTTCTGGACGGCGGGGAAGTCAACTCCTGCGATCACTACCGGGATGCCGCGATCGGTGGTGCCAACGACGTAAGCAAAAGCGGCGACGGTTGCGTCGGGGCCGGCGGCTTTCTGGACGGCGTCAGGTGAGGCGGTGCCATTGATGACGACGTTGGCGCCGAAGCCGCG
Source organism: Rhodanobacteraceae bacterium (assembly GCA_043749265.1). Classification (GTDB taxonomy): domain Bacteria; phylum Acidobacteriota; class Terriglobia; order Terriglobales; family Acidobacteriaceae; genus Edaphobacter. The sequence goes on from JAYVDT010000330.1 coordinate 2,956, forward strand.
GAACTCGTGGTGGAGTTTGGCGTCGAGATCAGCGTAGAGAGTAAGGAGCGCGGTTGCCACGCCGGCCGAAACGGTCATCGCAATGAGGGCGGAAAAGCTGCGCGCACGGCGATGGAAGAGCGAGCGGCGGAGGATGCGAGCGAGGCTTAGCTCCCCCCTCATACCTCACCTCTCAAAGTATTCGAAACATTGGACCTAAGTCCGGACCTGATGGCCGGGGTGCTACCTGCGATGGCCACGAAAATAGCCATTGCGACAATGACGGGAAGCAGTACCAGATTGAGGATGGGAGGGGCACCGTCGGAGGGAAAGATGCGGCCTCCTAGCCACCACGCAAGGACGGACCCGGCAAGGTAACCGAGGATGCCTGCAGCGAGGGCCAGGAGACTGGATTCGGCGTAGAAGAGGCCGGCGATGGCGGCTTTGCTGGCGCCGAGGGAGCGCATGAGGCCTATCTCGCCGCGGCGCTCGAGTACGGCGGTGGCCATGGCGGCAGAGACGGCAAACCCGGCCGCGAGGAGGGCCGCAAACGAGACGAGCCACATCAGGCCGGAGATACGCTGGAGGACGGTACCTTCGGATTGCTCGACGCGGCGGACTTGTTGAGCGTCGGAACCTGGAATGGCTTCGCGAATCTGGTAGGCGATAGAGTTGGCGTAGGGTCGGCAGTACCAGGTGTCGCGCTGCTTGCCGGAGAGCTTATCGGGATCAAGGCGAGCGAAGGCGTCTTCCGGACGGGTTTTTGCGGAGATTTCTATGCGCGAGACGGCTCCCGGCAAATTAGCAATCTCTTGCGCGCTCGCAAGAGGAAGGATCAGCAAATCGTCGGATGAATCCCCGGTTACGACTATCCCTGAAATGGTCAATTCTTGCTCGATGTGCCGCTGTACCATGCCCGTCAAGTTTGCGTGCGCCTCTTGAGGGCTAGCAACTTCAGCCTCGATCTTTTCTCCCACGACAAGGTGCAGTTTGGTTGCGAGTTTATTTCCCACGACAACCTGTTGAGGTCCCTTGGGCCATGATCCGTTGAGCTTCCAGGTGGGATGGAGATGCGTAGCGCCAGTCGTTGACGTTCCGTTGCCAAATGGGTGATCGAACCAGAGACCGATGGATCGGACGATCTGCGGAGCGCTGCCTGGGATTCTTATTCTGGCGTCTGTCGGCAACTCTGGGCTGATGCCGGTAATGTTGTTGGCCCAGAAGATATTTTTGAGCTTTGCCAGATCGGACTCATGGAGGTAGGCGTTGCCGGTGGCGGGTTTTACGTCAACTCCACCGACTTTGACTTCAAGGTCAGCGGCTCTGGGGGTGACTACGATATTGGCACCGTAGACGGCTAGTTCGCGGTGGATGCGGTCGCCGATCGTGGTAGCGAGGGCAAGCATAGCCGTGACGGCGGTGGTGCCGAGGAGGATGGCGATGCCCGCGAGGGCTTTGCGGCGCTTTTGACGAATGAAGGATTCGGTTAGGAGGCGGAAGAACATGGGGCCTCCGGAGCGGCGATAGTTTGGACCTTCAGCGCTCTGGTTTCAGGGAGGGCTTTGACCTGGGGCGTTGCCCCAGGCTGGTCCAGGTCGGGCCGCTGACGCTCAACTGCCATGACTACTTCTCGAACCGGGGGGCGAGGGCCTTCAGATCCGCGGCGGCGATGGTGATTTGGCCATTGGCATTGGTGGAAAGTAGCGGGATAGGGTTGCAGCCGCCGGGCTGACCCATGGATGCGGCATTCAAGGGGCTGGCACACATCTTGCAAATGATCC
>JAYVDT010000331.1:0-4707 GCA_043749265.1 Rhodanobacteraceae bacterium
CTGCGAGACTGCGGCAATGGGGGCTTCGCTGGTCTCGACCCCGATGGCGGCGTAGCCCTTTTGCATGGCAAGTGCAGGGGCATTGAGCGCTACGGGCGCGAGCGGATATCTGCGGGAATGGTCCCACGGATAATTCCTGGGCCCGGAGACGCCGATGAAGCGCTCGACCTCTTCGTAAAAAGGCAAGAGATCCTGATAACTCATGGGGAAGTCGACGCCGAGACCGCTGTCGGTGTGGAGCTTCAGGTCGCGGGGGTCCGCGCGGGGTGAAAACGCGCCCCAGTGCAGCATGGAGCCACCGACGCCGGTGCCGCTGTTGTTACCGCCAAATGCGGTTGGGGTCGAGCCTGCGCTGAGCCGCTCGCCGAGCCAGTAAAGCTCGCTCATGGCAATTTCGTCGGCAGCGTATTCGGTCGCGGGGTCCCACCATTTTCCGGCTTCGAGGGCAACGACTCTGAGGCCCGCCTCGGCCAGCGTTGCCAGAACGGGCGCACCCCCGGCTCCGGTGCCGATGACGACTACATCTACTCCTTCATTGGTGGAGAAGATCTTCATTCCTGCGCGGTTCAAGCCTTTACCTCGTTCGTCTTGCTGGGCGGGGGTTCCCAGGATTCGCGCTGGTTTGGGCCGATTGTGACAAAGCCTTTGAACTCTGTGTTGGCGCCGCCGACGCCGATGCCACTGTAGCCAAGACGCGCAAGGGTGGCGGGATGGGCGACATATGCGGCTGTGGCATCGCCCCGGACTTCTTCAAACCAGCGTGCGTCGACCGAGCCTCCAACGGCCGCGAGCGCCTGTAGGAGCGCATCTTGCGCCGCCTCGTCGAGTTCCGCAAAACGCTTTGCTCCCAGACGGTCAAGGCCCTCGCGGTAGGCCTGGGCGTCGGCGGGGAGAACGTCGTACCGCCAGCCATCGCCCTTGCCGGTGGCGAGGCGGGCGAGCAGGAAGCCTGCGAGATCGATCGGATCGGCGCATACCTGCGGCACGACACGTGCGAGCAACGCCCGCAGGGTAAGCTCCTGCTCGTTGTTCAGGACGCCGCCACTTGCGGCCGGCCCAGCCATGCGCTGCTCGAGCAGGTCACGGGTTAGGGGTGCAACACGTTCGCTATCGATGAATCGCATGAACTCCGACGGAACCTTCATCTCCTCACCTTATCAAGCTGCGGACGAAGTTGCTCAGAAGAGTGGCTAACTGGGAGGGGCGCTCCATCGGGACCAGGTGCGAGCAGCCTTCGACGACTTCGATGCGGCCGTTCGCCAGATGCGGCAAGGTGAATTTGCGCTGACTGTCGGGTCCGAGTGAGGCATCGTTCTCGCCCGCGATAACGAGCGCCGGCATGGTCAGGAGGCCTACGCGTTCGGTCCAGTCTTCCTTGCTGCCGCCGGTGAGCCATGCGACCCATGCGTTGCGGTTCATGCGCAGAACCTCATGAGCGGCGCGGTGCTCGACTTCCCTGGAGATGTCGCGCTCTTCGTTCCTGGTGATGTACTTGCAGGCGCGGGCGAAGTCACCTTCGTGCCGGTGGCCGAGCGAGGCGATCATGCCTTCGCGCTTCTCTTCCGTCATGGGCTCAGGCGAGGGCGGCGAGGGCGCGATGAGAACAAGGCCGGTGAGATTCCTGTCCTCGCGATCCTGTGCGCGGCGGGCCACCACGGCGGCTACCTTGCCGCTCATGCTGTGGCCTACGAGGATGTAGTGCTTGAGGTTGAGTTCGCGGATGGTGGCCTCGACCGAGTCGGCCATCTCGGCGACGGTGTATCCGGAGATATCGGCAGAGCCACCGAAGCCGGGCATGTCGAGCGTGACGCTGAGCTGGTCCGGGCCGAGGAGCGGGAGGACTTCGTCCCATTCACGCTGGCTACCACCGAGGAAGTGCATGAGCACCAGAGTGGGGGTTGTCGTATTGTTGCTCGTTCCGTGCCGTGTCACGGCAAGTCCCTGTACTGCTACCATGTTCCCTCTTTTCCTTGCCTGCTTCCGACTGTACTGAGTCCGATGCCCGGCGCAGGACGACGAATCATTACATCTACGCAAATTTCCACCTCACGAACGGTGTCAAGGTAGATTGTTGGCAAGCCGGTTCCCGGGGCCACCAGGCTTAGACTCAGGTCATGTCGAAACCACTAAATATTCAGGTTCAGAAGCTGCATCCCGATGCGCAAGTTCCTCATTACGCAAATGTTGGTCCGTTTGGGGATCTTGCGGCTGATTTGCATGCTGTTTCGGCGCGAAAGATTGAGCCGGGAGAGACGGTTGCAGTGCCGACGGGGATTGCACTGGGGTTGCCGCCAGACTTTGGCGCGCTAGTGGAAGATCGTTCCGGTATGGCAGTGAAGGGGCTTACGACGTTGGCGGGCGTGATTGATCCCGGCTATCGGGGCGAGATCAAAGTGGTGCTGACGAATCTTTCGGCAAGTCCCTACGCGATCGCTGTCGGGGATCGCATCGCGCAGTTGCGGATTGTGCAGCGTTTGCAGGCGAGTTTTGAGCTGGTGGAGACGCTCGATGAGACCAAACGCGGCGCCGGTGGATTTGGTTCCACGGGGGTTTAACTGCGCGGTGCATGCTTGGGGCAAATGGCTCGAATGCTGTAGCTTGAGCTCGCTTTTCATACCCACCTAAGGACGATATGGCTCATCTGGATTTTCCGGAACCCGGCTACTCCGCGGCGGCTGATTCCGGCAAGTGGGTTCGCGTGGCGCTGAATCGGCTCATCCTAGTGGGTCCAGCCGTCTGTGGACTGCGCTGACGCCGCTCCGCATGCGACAATCGAAGAGCACCCCATGCCAAAATTGCACGCTCAGACCGACCCAACTCCCTCCGTTCCGACTCCCACGACCATCACGCCCGCACTGCTCAAGACTCATTCCATTACGGAGGACGAGTACGCGCTGATCGAACAGAAGATGGGACGGACGCCGTCGCTGACCGAGTTGGGAATCTTCTCCGTCATGTGGTCGGAGCACTGCAGCTACAAAAGTTCCCGCGTTCACCTGAAGCGCCTGCCGACCAAGGGGACACGGCTGTCTGGTCCGGGCGCGGTGGTGCAGGGACCGGGTGAGAACGCCGGCATTATCGATGTAGGCGAGGGCTGGGCCTGCGCATTCAAGATCGAAAGCCATAACCACCCCAGCTACATCGAGCCGTACCAGGGCGCGGCGACAGGCGTTGGTGGCATTCTGCGCGACATTTTTACGATGGGCGCGCGACCCTTGGCCGTCATGGATTCTCTGCGATTTGGACCACTCACGGGGGAGCAGAAGCGAACTGATTACGCGCGTAATCGCCAGACGATGTCGGGTGTGGTACACGGTGTCGGCGGCTACGGCAACTGCTTCGGCGTGCCGAACCTGGGGGGCGAGACCCGGTTTGAAGAGTGCTACTCCGGCAATCCGCTGCTGAATGCGTTTGCGCTTGGTCTGGTCCGAACGGACGAGATCTTCTACGCCAAGGCGGAAGGTGTGGGAAACCCGGTGTTTTACGTCGGGGCGAAGACGGGCCGGGACGGAATTCATGGCGCGACGATGGCGTCGGAAGAGTTCACCGAGGGGTCTGAACAGAAGCGCCCCAATGTCCAGATGGGCGATCCATTCCTGGAGAAGCTGCTGCTGGAAGCCTGTCTGGAAGTGATGCAGACCGGGGCGGTGCTGGGGATTCAGGATATGGGCGCGGCCGGTTTGACCTGCTCCACCTGCGAGATGGGCGCGCGCGGTTCGCTGGGCGTGACGATTGAACTGGACAAGGTTCCGCAGCGTGAGACGGGCATGTCGACCTACGAGATCATGCTTTCGGAGTCGCAGGAGCGCATGTTGCTGGTCGCTGCCAAGGGCCGCGAACAGGAAGTGCTGGATGTCTTTATCAAGTGGGGACTGGATTGCGCGGAGGTGGGTTTTGTCACGGCGGACGATGTCATGCGCGTCTTCCACGGGGGCGTTTTACAGGTGGAGATTCCAAACAAGGCCCTGACCGACGAGGCTCCTTTGTATCACCGGCCCGTCGGAACCTGGACCGCGCCGGTGCCAAAGCATCCTCCGGCCCTGGTACTGGAAGAGTTGAAGAAGCCGCGCGATTACACCGCGGACCTGAAGGCCCTGTTAGCCAGCCCGAATATCTGTTCCAAGCACTGGATTTACGAGCAGTACGACTCCATGGTGCAGACGAATACGGTTCAGGGGCCGGGCGGTGAAGCGGGCGTCATGCGCATCAAGGGGACGGGCAGGCAGACTTCCCTGGACAGCGCCAAGGCATCGGAATCCCTGCTGGACACGCTTTCCAATCTGGTTGCACAAAGCACGCCGGAAGGCGAGGCGACTCGCATCACGGCCAATGAAGACGCCGCTAACCCGGTCGTCGCACCCGGGTCTGAGCACGCGTTTCCCGATATCGCACCCGAGACTCCGCCCGAGCGTGGCATCGCGATGGCGCTGGCGGGCAACGGACGCTGGTGCTATCTCGACCCCCGGCTGGGCGCGAAGCATGCTGTGGCTGAGGCTGCGAGAAAGGTCGCATGCACCGGTGCAACGCCGGTAGCCGCGACGAACTGTCTGAACTTCGGCAATCCGCAGAAACCGGAGATCATGGCGCAATTGTCTGAGGCGATCGATGGAATCGCCGAGGCCTGCACCGTGCTCGGTACGCCGGTTACGGGCGGCAACGTGTCGCTGTATAACGAGACGCTGGGCGAGGGCATTTATCCGACGCCAG
>JAYVDT010000332.1:0-14474 GCA_043749265.1 Rhodanobacteraceae bacterium
GCGAAAACCAGGTGGCGGCCTTCTATCGTATTGAAACCGTCAAAACGCATTTCCTAACTCCGATCAGCTTGCAGAATGTGAGTTGAAATGCTGGTCGTACAGGATCGAACTCTCGAGAGACTGTAGCGTAGCTTCCTGCTCGGCGCGCTGTCTCCGCCGTTCCAGCGTGAAGCGGAGCACCAGGATAAAGATGCCCCACATTGCCCAGGCCGAGATATTCCAGAGGAATGCCGGGTACATGCTCTTGTCGAGCCCGGAATCCGCGCCGCCGCCAAATACCGGCGAAGGATGCTGCGTGCGCCACCAGCGAATTGACATATAGACGATCGGCACATCCACCGCGGCAAAGATAGATAGCACCGCCCCTATGGTCGACGTCTGGCCGGTGTTGGAAAGCCGCCGTGTCATCAGGTAAGCAACGTAAAGCAGCCAGAGCAGCAGGAACGTCGTAAGCCGTGCATCCCAGGTCCACCAGATGCCCCACACAGCCCGTCCCCACAGCATTCCCGTCACCAAGCCGATGGAGGTGAATACAATAGTGACTTCCGCAGCCGCGACAGCAACCGCATCCGCAGTCAAGGCTGCCAGCGCATTCCGCCGCCGCAGGAACAGGAACGCCGCAGAAGCTATGAAGTTCACGTACGGAAATGTCAGCGCCAGCATCGCAGAAGGAACATGCCAGTAGAAGATTCGCTGGATGTTGCCCATAGTCGCTTCCGTCGGCGCGATAAAGAGAGCTTGCCGGAAACCAATGGTCAGCGCAACGAGGGTCAGGGCAAGCCAGAGGAAGCCGAGAGTCATTTTGATAGACTTCGTCATATCTATAGCTTACTCCGCGTTGAGAATGACTTCGAAGAGTAACAAGCATACGGTCGTAAAGGCGATGTCATAACCGGTCAGCAGCTGAATCCAAAGTTTGGGTTCGAACTCACCGGTCAGGATGGCAGTCGTCGCTTGAATCATCGCCAGAAGGGCCGGGATCGAAATAGGGAAGAGGATCAGCGGAAGCATCATCTCTCGGTTACGGGTGCGCAGGCCAAGAGCGGCGAAGAAGGTTCCATTGGCCACAAGGGCCCAGGTGCCGAGCGGCAGGACGAGTAGCAGGAGCCAGCCCTCGCCAAGCACGCGCAAATTGTAGAAGACTGTAAATAGCGGCGCCAGCATCAATTCAACCGCTGTAACAAAGATAAAATTTGCAAGCGCTTTGCCCAGGAAAAGCGCAGCCGGGGATGAGGGTGCCAGTCGGTGGGCGTCCAGCACGTGGTTCCGTTGCTCACGCGTCCACGACTGGTTTAGCGCCGTGACGGCCGCAAAAAGCAGCACAATCCACAGGATGCCGCCCGCAATCTGCCGTGAGACCGCGGCCGTGGGATCGAAGGCGAGCGAGAAGACCACCACAACAAGCAGCGAGAAGAAGAGCATCCCGGTGATCGAGTCGCGGGACCGCCATTCCAGCCGCAGGTCTTTGCGGAGATGCGTCAAAGTGTGACGTAAAAATTTCATACCACCGCCTTGGTCAGGCTGGCGACAGAGGCGGCGGTCGCACGCAGATAGTCTGCGGGCGCGAGGATTAGTTGCAGGCCCCGCTGTCCGGCTGAGACGCTGATCAGATCGAAGAGCTCAATCGTCTCGTCCGCGAAGGCGAGGAAGGGACTGCGTGCGGCCAGGACGGTAACGCCACCACGCACATAACCCGTGAGCGGTTCTACTCGCTTGAGGCTGGCGAGATCCAGTTTTTTGACGCCTGCAGCCCTGGCGAGTTTTTTCAGGTCAACTTCCTGGTCGCCGGGGACTACGGCGAAGAAGTGTGCCTCCGCGCTCGACTCGGTGAGGAGGGTCTTGAAGACCTGCTCGGCGGGCATGCCGATCTTGCGTGCCACGTTAACGGCGGTGAGGTCTTGAAGGTCCACTTCATAAGGTCGGAGCTCATAGGGAATTCCGAGTTGGTCAAGAAGGCGGGCGGCGTTAGTTTTGCTGGGTTCCTTCAAGATTTATCTCCCACAAGGGCACCGCGTTCGATAGTGAGGGTACGGTCTGCGATGGGGGAGGCAAGGTGAGCCTGGTGCGTTGTAAGGACGATGGTGCGGCCACTGGTGCTGTTATTGTTGGGCCAGGTGCGGAAGTCGGCGAGCAGCTTAACCATATGTTGCGCGCCGGCGACGTCGAGGTTCGAAAAGGGTTCATCGAGGAGCAATAACTCCGGGTCGGTCTGCAGGACGCGCGCAAGTGAGACGCGCTGGCGCATTCCCTGGGAGTACTCCGACACAGGGCGCGTGAGTGCCGGGTCGAGGCCAACTGCGCGGAGCGCCATCTCGGGGGAACCGCCGCAATTGCAGTCGCCTCCATCGCGATGGAGGGCAGAGAAGTAGCTGAGATTTTCTGTGGCAGAAAGCTCGTCGTAGAGCATGGGCGCGTGGGACATGTAGGCGATGCGCCCGCGGGACTCACCAGGGGCTATACCGAAGACAGTGATGCTGCCGAAAGTTGGGGCTGCTAGGCCTGCAAGCAGGCGCATCAGCGTCGATTTGCCTGCGCCGTTTTCACCCAGCACTAGATTGATCGTGCCGGGTTGCAGAACGAGTGTGAGGTTGCGGATGGCGGCAAAGCTGCCGAAGGTCTTGGAGACGTTATGCAGTTCGGCGACAGCGCCCACGTTATTTTGCCAGGATGACGACGGAGGCAGTCGCAGGGGAGACGGGTGCGGTGGGGCGAGAGCCGGGTGCGGGGGCGTACTTGCTGGCGCACTTGGCCTGAAGCTGCGTGGCGTGGAAGACGCCGTCGCGGCCATAAGTTCCAATGGCTAGCGCCTGGGCATCATCTTTAAAAGTGTCGGGTGGCGGCTCTGAGCCTTGGTAAGAGACCTGGAGGAACTTGCCCTGTTCGAGTAGTTCAAAGTGCGCGTTGGTGCCGCTTCGCTGGATGCTGCCGGGTTTGACGTTGCCTGCGACACGGAGGTGGCGGGTATAGGCTTTGCCACCCATGCCTTGAAGCTCGGTGATGGTGACGTAGTAGCTCTTGTTTGATTGCACGCCGGTAACGGCGAGCCAGGCTACGACGGCGAGGATTACGGCAGCGGCAATGGCGATTTTGGTGTGACCTTTTTGCATGACAGCTCTCTCTTTTTGTATCCGGTGGGATACCCCCACCTCCTACCCCTGAGCTAAATTCTTCCTTTGGTTGCTGTTAGACCGAAGGGGTCGGGTAAATCATTCATTCCAGACGGGTAAAGCAACATTCTTCGCTTCATGATACGTGATGAGAGGCGTCTCGTCTGGCTTCCATCTCTTACTCTACTTTCGATTTTACTCGATAGCCGGGGAATAGTTTCGTCAACTATTTTTATGGTGGAAGTGCCGTCAAATGTGGCGGTTAGATCAATATGGAGAGTTCGTGTGACTTGACAAGCATTCAGGCGCAATGTGTCCTCACTCGGGTTCCTTCCTTATCCAACCGACTTTTTGCGCGACATGGAGCGAGGTGGATCACAACTGAAACACAGCAATTTTGACTCCGAATAAGCCAAACTGTGGGCATTCGTTAGTGGTTAGTTAGCGAGGCTGGTCCCCATGGCGCTAAAGAGCCGCAAAGGACAGTACTCTGAACGGACTAATAATCCTGTTTGAGAATTGGGCTCGATGAAACTTACCTGGCTGAAACTGCTTTGTGCCGTAACCCTTATAACTGCCGCAGCGCAGGCTCAGCTTGCGGTGTACGGCAAGGTGGACCTGACGCACTACAACGACAGTTCAAGCAACACTTCGATCTGGTTTCGGGGCGGCGGCGTGGGAATTTACGACGACTTTATCCATCTTGGCCCGGTTAGGGCTGGCCTCGATTTGCGGGGAGATCTGGGGGCAGGCGACCAATACCAGTACCACAGCGCGCTGGTGGGGGTGCGGGTGGCGGTGAAGGCTCCCATTCTGCCATTCAAACCGTATGTGCAGGCTTCTGTGGGCGCTGGTGGATCGAAGTATACCGGGGCGACTGCGCCGGATATTACCCCCAGATTCAGCGGCAAGCTGCTTTGGGAGCTGCTGGGCGGAGTGGACTGGACGGTGTTTCCGCATGTCGACTTCCGGGTGATCGAGGTGGGATTTGGGAAGCAGTCATCTGAGACCGGCGCGAATTATGCTTCGGGACCCACGCTGGTTCTGGTGAGCTCGGGTTTGGTATTTCGGTTCCGTTAGAGCGATAGGTCAGGGTTTTAAACCCTCTTTTCGTTCCCTTGCCGAGGTCCTGATGCTTTGCCACACGCTTTTAGAGAGCGCGTGGCCATTGTGTGATCCGCGGCGGCGTTCATCTGGGGAAAGAAGGGTCTATTTGGGCCGTAGGAGCGCGAGAGAAACCGCAGATGCCTGCGGGATGACAAGCAGGCGGACTGGGCAGGGTTTGGGTGGATATAGTTTTGGGTGGCCATGATGGGTTTTGGGTTTGTCAGGGCAATCGCGGGTGCCTGCGGGTTGACAAGTGAAAGGTAGACCCGATGTGTTTGTGGGAGCAAGGGTGACGCGGATGAGTTGAGGGCGTGGGGTTGGGGGCAGAGGTATACTCGTGCGAGAACCCGGTGATACGGGATGGATGGCGATTTTGCCTCAGGGGACTTCGATGAGCTTAAATGAAGATGGGAACGGGAACAGCTACAGAGTGCCAACGGGCCGGGCCGAATGGATCGTAGAGCGCAAGGCCGAAGCGGCTCGTACGGGCGACGAGAATATGTCGCAGATGCACTTTGCGCGTAAGGGATTGATTACGGAAGAGATGGCCTATGTGGCCCAGAAAGAGAAGATTTCCGCAGAACTGGTGCGGAGCGAGATTGCTAAGGGGACGATGATCATCCCGGCGAATATCAACCATCCGGAGTTGGAGCCGATGGCGATTGGGGTGGAGTCGCTGTGCAAGATTAATGCCAATATCGGCAACTCGGCGCTGACAAGCAATGTGGATGAAGAGCTGCGGAAGCTCCATACGGCTGTGCATTTTGGCGCGGATACGGTGATGGACCTTTCAACTGGTGGCGATATTGCGATGATTCGGGAGCAGATTCTTCGCCACTCGCCCGTGCCGATTGGGACGGTGCCTTTGTACGAGGCGCTGAACCGCGTAAAGCGGCTCGAAGATCTGAATATCGACGTTTATCTGGAAGTGATTGAGGAGCAGGCGCAGCAGGGCGTGGACTACTTTACGATCCATGCGGGCGTGCTGGTGGAGTACATCCCGCTGGTGGCGAAGCGCATTACGGGTATCGTGAGCCGCGGTGGCGCGATTATGGCGCAGTGGATGACGCATCACCACAAGCAAAACTTCCTGTATACGAACTTCGATCGCATTACGAAAATCATGGCGAAGTACGACGTCAGCTATAGTCTGGGCGACGGGCTGCGACCGGGATGTCTTGCGGATGCCAGTGATGAGGCTCAATTTGCAGAGTTGAAGACGCTGGGCGATTTGACCCGGCAGGCTTGGAAGAGTGATGTGCAGGTGATGATCGAGGGGCCGGGACATATTCCGCTAGACCAGATCAAGCTACAGGTGGACAAAGAAGTCGAGCTTTGCGATGGCGCTCCGTTCTACGTGCTGGGGCCGCTGGTTACCGATATTGCACCGGGTTATGATCACATTACGTCGGCGATTGGCGCGGCAATGATTGGCTGGCACGGCGCAGCGATGCTCTGCTACGTGACGCCAAAAGAACACCTTGGACTGCCGAATGAGAAGGATGTCAAGGACGGGATCATTGCGTACAAGATTGCGGCGCATGCAGCAGACGTGGCTCGTCATCGCCCAGGCGCGCGGGATAGGGATGATGCGATCTCACATGCTCGCTACACGTTTGACTGGGACAAACAGTTTGCGTTGTCGCTCGATCCGGAGACGGCGCGGAGCATGCACGACGAGACACTGCCGGACGATTACTACAAAGAGGCGGCGTTCTGTAGCATGTGCGGGCCGAAATTCTGCTCGATGAACTGGTCCAGCAAAGTGGACAAGTTCAATGAGAGCGAGTTTGGTTTGAAGAAACCCGACCTGACGCAGATTATGACGGAGCAAATGGCTCTGCGAGGATAGTTTCAGTTTGAAGCCGCTCATAGAAATGGCCGATCCCTTTTGGGGAACGGCCATTTCTATTTTGCTACGGGCCCGATGGTGCGGTTAAGGATGGAAGTTTTGCGTCGCAGGGGTGGCTCGGTGCCGGGGCGCATTACGCATGCGATTGTCTTAAGCGTCTTTTTCTCCGTGATCGGCCTGCATGGCAACGAGCGCAGGCGCGATGATCATGGACAGGAAAACCGCTGCAAGAATTAGATCGTGAACCAAAGGAACCTCCTGATTGGCGGCTTATGCCGTCTCTTGAAGTAAATATCGTTCGGGTTGATGGGGAGCAACATCCCACATTCGGGAGATGGAGGTGCGCGAAGGTTGTATTCGTCGTGCCGCGGTCCTGACGTGCGATGGAGACCTGCTCGCACCCTCAGGGAAACCCAGATCCATCGACTGCGCAGGGTGGTCACTCCCCGAAGGCTTGTCATCCTGATCGAAGCAGATGCCATAGGACTATTTTGCGGCTGCCTCCAGAATCTTTGAAGCACGGTCGAGGGCGGCCGATAGTGGGGCGATTTGTTGTTGGGTGCGGGTGGCGTCGGCGGCATCGATGCCTTCGTTGACGCCCGGGATGACTACGGCGGCGTAGCCGGTGAACTCACCGGGGGCGTAGATGAGGTGCTTGTACCAGTCGCGATGAGGCAGGCCGGCGGGGTCGAGGAGAGCGTTTTCAGCGGCTCGCAGAGATTTGTTGAAGGCGGCGACGTCCGCGCCCGGCGCAAGCTGGCGCGCGTGGATGGAGGCTCCTGCGGCTGAGAAGCGCGCCGAGGCGGTTTGGAGATGGGTGAAGTCGAGGGCAAGGTTTGCGGTTTTAGCGCGGGCTTCTGAGGCAGAGATGTATCCTGCGACGGCCTTGCCATAGGCTGCAAAGTCGTAAGGCAGGACGTCGGCGTCGGCCATGTGAATGATTTCCAGGCCGAAGACCCGGGCTTGCTGCTGCTCGTAGACGAACGTCGGGTCGGCGTTCTTGATGAACCAGTTGTAGTTGTCGAAGACGGAGTGATACACGCCGTAGGGTCCGCCGGAGCCTATGTCGGTGGACGGGACGCCGGCGTGCTGGAGGAACGGGGTGAAGTCGGAGCCGGAGCCGAGATCGCCGACGTGGACTTCGGAGGAGGAGTTGCGACGCTTGCGGGAGTCGGTATTTTCTTCTCTGTCGGTTTCAAGGTTGTGAGCGGCCTGGTTTTTGAGCCACTGGTCGTAGACGGTTCCACCGGCGGGTGAGGGGACCTCACGGGTTAGTTCGACGACGAACTGCTTGAGCGAGGGGACGGCGGAGGCGTCGAAGTTGGGGCCGGCGACGGCGACGTCAGTGTTGAAGTAAGCGACGGCCTTGTCGAGATTGCTCATGTGCTCTTCGACCCATTCGGTGGAGCCGATGAGACCTTCTTCTTCCGCATCCCAGGAGGCGATGACAATGCGGCGTTTGGGCTTCCAGCCTTGCTTGAGGAGGGCGCCGAGACCGTGTACTGTTTCGAGCATAGCGGCGGTACCGCTGCTGGGGTCGACTGCGCCGTAGACCCAGGCGTCGCGGTGATTGCCGGCGACGACCCAGTCTTCTTTCTCGGCGGGGTCTGTTCCTTCGATGGTGCCGATGACGTCCCAGATGGTGCGAAGTTTTATGTCCTGCTCGAGGTGCATGTGGACGGTGACGGAGCCGCCTTTTGCGGACCCAGTCTCGCCGGTGTGATAGGTGAAGGGGAGGGCGCCCTGCCACTCATGTGGAGTGACGGGACCGGTAAGGTTCTTGAGGATGGGGCTGGCGTCGAGGTAGGAGAGGGGGTTGACGGGGATAGAGGGCCAGTTGGCCTGGATCTTGTCGGCGGGGATGCGTCTGGAATCGGGAAGGTCCATGGTAGAAGCTACGCCGGGTGTGGTGGCGTCGCCGGGGTAGATGGGCAGGAACTGAACGGCTCCGCGCTGGACGGCAGACTCGGGGCGGTAGGGTCCCTTGGGGTACATTTCGCCGCGGAAGTAGCCGTCGTCGGCGGGATCGGAGTAGATGAGGACGCCGACGCAGCCGGCGCGCTGGGCGTCGTAAACCTTGATGCCGCGGTAGTTGCCGCCGTAGCGGACGAGAGCGATCTTACCCTTGGCGGAGACGCCGAGGTCGGCGAGTTTCTTGAAGTCGGCGGGGGAGCCGTAGTTGGCGTAGATAACCTGGGCTGTAACGTCGCCGGAGGGGCTGGAGCCGTTGAAGGCAGGGAGGACGCGGGGGTCGTCCTGGAAGGGGTCGCCGCCGTCAACCTTGGGGTCAACATGCTCAGGGGTGGGGCCGGACATGAGTTTTTGGCCGCTGGCGTCGAAGGCTTCGATAACGATTTTAATGGGCTTGTTGAGGAGGACTTTATAGGGCACAATTTTGGTCTCAAGCCCGGCGGCCTTGAACTTGTCTGCGACGTAGACAGCGGTAGCGTAGTCTTCTGGCGAACTGGCCCAGTGGGGGGCGGCGGTGAGGGTCTTGAGATGCTGGCCGGCGAGGGCGGCGTCTGGGACCGCGAGGAAAGCGGCATCCCATTTGGCCTGTAGGGAGAAGTCGCGGTAGCCGAAGATGGAAGTGGGGGCGGGGGCTTGCTGTCCGGCGGCGAGGGCTGGGAGGAGGAAGAGCAGGGCTGTGGTGGCGGGGCGCAGGATCAAGGATTTCCTCGGACTTGAATTGGGTAAGCTTTTTCATGAAATCGGGGCCTGACAGGTTGAAACGCGATATGAAGCCCCTGGACCTATATATGAATTGGACTAGACGAGCTGGGTGCAGAACTTGCAGCGGGTAGCGGCTAGTGGAACGTCGGAGAGGCACTGTGGGCAGGCTTTGGTGGTGATCTCCGGTACTACGGGCTTCTTGTATTTCTCCATCAGGAGATTAACGGGCACCACGAGAAGGAAGTAGACGACGCCGGCCAGCAGCAGGAAGGCGATGATGGAGTTGAGGAACTCGCCGTATTTGATGATGCCGCCGTTGACGTAAAAGGTAAGCGCCGAGAAATCGGGCTTGCCAACGATTGCGGCGATAAAAGGATTTACAACGTTGGTTACGAACGAGGTGACGATGGCTGTAAATGCAGTGCCGACAATTACGGCGACGGCTAAATCTATGACGTTCCCGCGCAATATAAATTCTTTGAAGCCTTTGATCATGTTCGTCTCCTGACGTGACTTTCCCGGAAAGGCTGGTCCGGGACTGCGGGGAGTATAACCCAGTGGGCCGACTGATCTTCTCTCTTTTTCAGGAGGCACGCAGACTCTTGCGGATGAAGACAGTTGCCTCAGAGTTGTCGCCATAACGCCCCGAGGGTTGTCAGGCATTTTTGAGGTAAATGCCCAGCGCCTCTTTCAGGTTATCCCTGTTGTCGGGGTAGACGAAGTCCGCGGTGTTCGCAGCATGCGCTTCCAAGGCATCGAGCAGCGCGTGTCTAGTGCCGTGACCTCTGAATTGTGAGTGCGGCGGACGTGAATACAGGGAGTGGGTAAAGGACGACGCAGCCTGCGGGGAAGGCCTCGCCAGAGCCTATCCTGAGAGCGGATTCCTGGGCGGAACCTTTATATGAGAGGTAGGACGTGATGGCGTGCGGCGTGACCCTCGGATGACGCCGATTGCGGCGTTGTACTCGTTCAGAAGAAGTTTTGCATTAGGGATATGGGCAATCGAGGCGCAACGGATTTCCACGGCGGTGCTGCCCAACCTGGTAAAGACCGAATCAGGAGGTAGAGGTGAGCATGTTCGAGTATGGATAGATAAGTAGGAAGAGAATCATGCAGAGCGCCATCAGGTCCATGTAGATGCAGAGGATCACGCCGGCGTGATAAAAGTTCCAGCTGCGGCGCATACAACGGATAGTGTCCACAGTGCCGAGCATGGCGAATAGGGCGGGTAGCAGCAGCAGGAGGGTGGGGCGATTGTGGGGGAAGTCGGAGAGGCGGACGGAGACAAGCACGCTGAGGACAACCATGACGTTTCCGCGGGTGAGAGAACGGTGTCGTGGGTCCAGAATCAAAGGGAGGCTTAGGTGCTGCGTCATGCTGCGGGGCCCTTTCGTCCTTCCTCAAGGATACGGTAGACGGCGTGCGGGTTTTGATGAGTGTGCAGGCTAGCAGGCGGGATGTTTGTGGGGTCGTGACGGCGTGGGCGCCGGATTATTTTGGGCCTGTGGCCAGGGAAGAAGCGAAAGTGTTTGGCGGAGCAAGATCTCGCATGAATGCGATAGGTAACTCCAAGGCGACGACCCGATTGCTCTTGTGGGCGTGGACCCCGGTGCGAATGTTGTGGTCGCCCTTCTAAATCGTTGAGGTCGCGCTTCGGAGGAACCCAGGTCCTAAAAGCGAGACACGGGCACACGAGCTAGAGCTTGTTCATCTCGGCGATGGATTGGCCGAAGGGGGCGCGGAGGATGCCGCGCTCGGTAATGATGGCTGTGATGTATTTTGCGGGGGTGACGTCGAAGGCAGGGTTCTCGATGCGCACGCCGTGGGGGGTCATCTGCTTGCCGTTGGAGTGGGTGACCTCGCGGGCATCGCGCTGCTCGATGGGAATGAGGTCGCCGTGAGCGGTGGCAATATCGATGGTGGCCCAGGGGGCGGCGACGTAGAAGGGGATGCCGTGCTCCTTGGCGAGGATGGAGACGCTGTAGGTGCCGATCTTGTTGGCTGTATCGCCGTTGGCGGCGATGCGGTCCGCGCCTACGATGACAGCCTGAATGCGGCCCTGCTTCATGAGGTGGGCGCTCATATTATCGCAGAGGACGGTGGTGGGGATGTTGTCCTTCATGAGCTCCCAGGCAGTGAGGCGGGCGCCCTGGAGATAGGGTCGCGTTTCGTCCGCGAAGACGTCGATCTGGTGGCCGCGTTCGACCGCGGCGCGGATGACGCCAAGAGCAGAACCGTACCCACAGGCAGCGAGTGCGCCGGCGTTGCAATGGGTGAGGACGGTGCCGGATTTGGGCAGGAGTTCGGCGCCGAACTGGCCAAGCTGCTTGCAGTTGGCGATGTCTTCGTCGTACATGTAGCGGGCCAGGGCGACGACCTGCTCTTTTATGGCCGGGATGGGGGTGTTGGCAGCGGCTAGCTGGGTATAGAGATCGCGGACTCGGGCGATGCCCCAGAAGAGATTGACGGCGGTGGGACGGGTCGCAGCGAGGTGATCGCAGATGATGGCGACTTCAGCCGTGAGTGCGGGGAGGGTAGTCGCGGTGGAGTTCTGGATGCCGAGCGCGACGCCCATCGCCCCGGAGACGCCGATGGCCATCGCGCCCCGAACGATCATGTCGCGGATGACGCTGGCAACTTGCTGGTAGTCGGTTGCGAGCACGTAGGTCTCTTCGAGCGGGAGCTTTGTTTGATCGAGAAAAGAGACGCCTTCAGGGAGCCATTCGAGAGTAGGAATCATGTCTTGTGTAAGTTTATCGTGCCAGTGCCAGGTGTGCTTTGCGGACGTCGTTGGCGGTGAAGACGGCAAGGAAGGTGGGGGTTGGGGTCTGCCCGTCGAGGGGAATTTCGGCGAGGGCGCGCTCGATTTGCTGGCGGCCGCCTTGCTCGCGGTCGACGAGGCAGAGGACGCCGATGACGTTCATGCCGGCTTCGCGTGTGGCTTCGATGGCGATGATGGTGGAGTTGCCGGTGGTACAGACGTCGTCGACGATGACGACTTTGGCGCCGGGGTGGAGAAAGCCTTCGATGCGGCGGCCGGTGCCATGGGTCTTCTCGGATTTGCGGACGAGGAAGCCGTCGATGAGCGTGGGGGTGGCGCCGTGATCTTCGTTGGGGTCGAGTGCAAGGAACTCGGTGTGGTCGGCTAGCTCCCAGGCACTGGCAGAGGCCGTGTTGGAGACGAGCGGATCGGCTCCCATGGTGAGGCCGCCGATGGCTAAGGCGTGGGGGAAGTGCTCGCGGATGAGGTCGAGGAGAACTATGCCGGAGAGGCGGCCGCCTTCAGCGTGAAGGGTGGTGATGCGGCAGTCGATGTAGTAGTCGGACTTTTGGCCGGAAGAGAGGGTGAAGTCGCCGAGGCGGAAGGAGAGGGTGGCGATAAGGTCGAGCAGGGCAGGGCGCGGGTCCATACAAGTAGGTTAGCAGGGACAGGTTAGCTTAGAGGCGTTCGAGGTGATGAAAGCCGGAGGTGGCAATGAAGATGGAGACGAAGACGGAGAGGTTGTAAGTGGCGTGGACCAGGGTGGAGGCCGCAACCGAATTCGTTCGAATGCGAACGAAGCAGAGGATCAGGGAGACGACGGCCAGAAGTCCGATTGCGGCCCAGTTTTTGCCTAGCTGGGGTGCGTGGATGAGGGCGAAGAGGAGACTTGTGATGAGTGACGCGAAGACAAGTGCAGTGCTTGTAAAGTGTTCAGATTCCTGCCAGGTGCGGAGATTGTCGAGGCCCTGAGCGGGTGTGTCGCCGCGTGGCATCAGGACCCAGTCGAAGGCGATAGCCAGGCCGGGCAGGAGGAAGCCGCGGAAGAGGATTTCCTCAAACAGCGGCGCGAGAAGTACGCCGAAGGCGGCGAGGAACCAGATAGTGCCGGGGTCGCGGAAGGCGTCTTCAATGGGCATCTTGTTGGGCGCGGGAAGGAAGTTGCTGATGCCCTGAGACATGAAGCCAAGGCTGAGACCGGCGAGAACCAGCCGCGGCGTCGCTTTTGCCGGAGACCACCGAATTCCGGATGGAAACGACCGCCCCCAGATTGAGGGAAAGAGGAATGCCGATGCGGAAAGACAGAGGATGTAGGTTATTGCGTTCGCGGTCAGTTGAATCTTTTGATTGACCAGGGCCGCAGTGAGCGGATGAGAGTGGGCGATGGTGAGGACTATAGCTTCTGAGACCAGGAAGGAGAAGACGGTCAGCGCAAGGAAGATGAGCAGGTGGAACAGATTGGGGATGCGACGAATTTGGGTTTCAGGCATGAGTGGTTAGGACTGGGCTGAGAGTGCAAAGACACCAGCAGACTCCTTCGCTGCGAAATGACAAATCAGAGGATGGCCTGGTGAATATCAAGCCAGAAGGCGGGGCTACTTGAGGGGTTTGCCGTATTCTTCGGCGAAGACGGTGTCGGGGAGCTCAAACCGGCCACCGAAGAACTTATCGGGCCCCTTGAGATGTCCTACGGCGAGCAGGGCTACGACCCAGTAGCTGAGCGGGAGTCGCAGGGCTTCGTGAACTTTCTCCTGCTCAAAGCCTTCCATGGGGGCCGTGTCGTAGCCCAGAACTTCCGCCATCAGGAGCATGTGGGTGTAGGCGATGGTGACCTGCTTGTTGAGCCAGAGTTTCATCTGGTCTGGCGAAAAGCTGGAAATGTACTGCGACACGCTGGTGCTGGCCTGTGCGGCGTAGCTCTCGGGCATGCCGCCTTCGCGGCCCATCTGGAGCATCTTGGGCAGGTCGCCGCGCCAGCCATCCATATCGCCACAGGCCACGATTATGGTCGAGGCCTCTTCAACCTTGGCCTGGTTGTAGCTTGCGGCGCGTAGCTTTCGCTTCTGGTCCGGTGACTGGACGACGATGAACCGCCAGGGCTGCATGTTGTACCCGCTGGGCGCATTGAGGCCAGCGTCAAGGATTTGACGAAGATCTTCAGAGGGGATCGGAGCTCCATCAAAGCTTGGAGTGGAGCGACGGCTTGCGATTGCTTCGCAAAGTGTCTTCTGCGTTCGGTCCGTCTTGAAGATATTCGGCATGGGGTCTTCTTCCAGTTTTAGAGTTTGAGAGCCTGACGCGATAGAGAAGCAAGGAATCAGTGAGCTTTTATCTCAGCCTGCTCCCGGAGCATTTTTACCATAGCATCCAGATTTCACTGGGGCCATGCAAGAGTACGCAGGTTGCTAATGAATTTCGGACATCGCCAGCTCAGTGGTATAGGGGCTGGTGTCGGGCGCCTCGGCGAAGATCAAGACGCCGTGGAAGGCTTTGCGGAGCTCCGGATGGCTGGTGACGAGGGCGGACATAGCGTCGATATTGCGTTTGCGAGCAGCGGCTGAGTCGCCAAGGGCATCAACTTTGAAGTGGGCAGAGACATCCACTTTTTCCTTGCCAAGCGAATCGTCTACGTTGATAGCGGTGAAGCGATATTCGGTTCCATCCGGTGCTTTGAGCACGAGGGGCGTGTCGGGGCCGACGCCACCGGAGAGCGCCGGTGGCGTCGCCTGGGTAAGCTCGGTCTGCAGCTTCTCCAGGTGCGTGCTGGAGACGAAATTTACCGGAACAAGAAGAGTCTGCGCTTGCTGGAGGTAAAGCCAGGCGTTCCATTGTTCTTTCTGAGTTTGCAGGGTGCGGGCCTGCTCCCAGTACCAGAGGCCATCGTGACCGGCGGCTGTCAGGGCCTTGGGGTAGAGTCCGGCGAGCTGCCAGCTTCCGGCTTCGGAGCGAAGCAGGAAGGAGAGCCGCCATGGCT
>JAYVDT010000333.1:0-4693 GCA_043749265.1 Rhodanobacteraceae bacterium
TCGTTCCGTTTACTAACGTCGTTGCCTTGTTATCGTTCCACATGGGGCCGACGCGTTTCGAGAAGAAACCGAAATCGAAAGCTTTGTGCTGGTAAGTAAGACCGTAGGTCTCGGTGTTGGAGGGAGTATTCGCAACCCACAGCCCGTTGTTCGGATTTGCGTACTGACCCTTGGTTACCGAGCTATATAAGGTGCTGCTGATATACCGTGCAGCGCCAACAGTGCCATTGAGATAAACGCTGACTCCTTTTCCCACATAGATGTTGGTCTCGCCCTCAAAGCCCTTTGTAGACGAGTCGCCCCCTGGAGTGTACTGCGCAGCGGTCTGAATGTTCGGGTCAGGGGACGAAACATATGCATTCCCAAAATGAACGTAGTAAGCGTCCGCATTCAACGTGACCCGCTTGAGTTTCAGAACCGTTCCTCCCTGATAGGTCATTGCCGTCGTAGGGCTTGGGAGAGTCGTGACAGCGGCACCCGTCACATCAAATACACTTGAAGGGGGGATGACGCTTCCTGTAGCGAATTGTACATAGGTCGACCAGTTATTTCGGATGCGGTAGTTTGCATCTCCCGACGGCAGGTACGAGTTATAGGCTGCGGAGTGAAACACGGAAGCCGCACCACGCAGATTACCTACCGCGCCACCATTGTCAGCGAATTGCGTAAGGTTCATCGTGTAGTGGGCGTATTTGAGCCCGGCCGTAACAGCCAACTTGCTTGTTGGATGATATTCATATTCCGCAAACGGTTGGATGGTATCGGTCGTGAAGATTTCATTGAAGTTCGGAATAGCCGACTTTGTACGTGTGATCGGGTTCTGGGTGATCTGATGGCGGGGCGTGTTGGCATACTCGAGCCAGCCACCGACGCGGAAAATACCGTATTTCGATACCTGACTTAAAGTGCTGATCTGACCGTATTTGCGATAGCTGTTCAGCTTGTCGGTCCCGCAGTTCTGAGTGCCTTCCGGCAAGCAACCTGCTGCTGAAATGATGCCCTTCTTTGGGGTCAATGCGTAGTTCTGCTGGTTGTAGTAGCTGTAGGTATAGCCCTTCGTATCCAGACGCCAACCCTTGCCGAGCGGGGTCTTATAGCCGATGTACTCGAAGTCTGTGGGTATGTGGTAAAAGTTGTACGGAGCGTAATCCGAACGGGTTGAATCTGTGTTTTGCAGTAGGTAGTTATACTGCGTTTGGGATTGAGCGCGTGTGGGACCCTTCGTATTCGGCGTGTTCGTATCCAGCATAAGAACTCCACTGAAGAAGGTCAGCACCTTCTCATCCGAGAAGGCGTATTGCATCTTGATCGCACCGGCTGATCGCTGCTGAGCATTCCAGGTCTGGAATCCATCTGAAGTGAGGTGATTGAAGTCTGAAGTGAAGCTGAACTTGCGGTTTGCAAACAGGCGGCCGGAATCGACCTGAACGTCGGACAGAGTCGTATTGAATGATCCACGAGAGACTTCGCCGCGGATGTTGAGGGCTTCTGAGACGTTGCGCGATAGTAGATTGATCGACCCTCCGTAGGGTGTTGGACCTACTGTGGAAGCACTGCCGGGGCTGCGATCGAAGTCCACGCCACCGATCCATTGCGACGGGAAGAACGCCCATGAATGATGTGTAGGGGAGTTTGTATCTTCGAACGGAATTCCGTCGAAAGTAATGTCATAGTTTCCATCCGAGAAGCCTCGGAAGTAGGTCTTTGAATCACCGAGACCTACACCGTTGGCGTTCACACTGAAGGTTCCGGGGGCCATCTGAATAATCTCTGAATAATCAGCCGTCGGAGCCGTAAAGTTATCGACAAACGCGGCCGTAATTTCTGTACGCGCAGAGCGTGCATCCAGCAGGCCATCCATCGGTGCCAGCCTGGCGGCTATTGATCCGGTGGCGTCGGCATCTACGGACACTTCATACGTCGCACCCGCTATCTGCAGGACCATCGCCACTGGTTCAGGCTGGCCGTCCGCTACTATCACCCCGGAGCGTTTTGCGAGCATGAAATTGGGGGCGGTGGCCTCTACCGTGTAGGTCCCTGCGACCAGCCCGGGGATGGTGAAATGTCCCTGTGAGTCGGTCTTCGATGATGCCGTGCGTCCGGTTGCCTCGTTGCGAACCTTGATGGATGCATCGGCAACCAGACCGCCCTTTGCGTCGCTCACTGTGCCCTGGATTGGAGATTGGTCAGCGACAGTTGCAGAGGCAGGACGCGCCGATAAGAGCATAGGCACTGTCGGAATCAGCATCATGCCCACACTCAGGGTTGCAGCCCTCGCAAACGTATGAAATGGCTTAGCCATCAAACAATGTTGAACTGGAATTGTCATGTGTAGCCTCTGGGTTTGGAATATCTGCTTGCGTTGGTCTGTGCATCACGGGTCTAGCCGCGTGCAGGCCGGTACAGCTTCGTGAAAGTGGATTGGGCTCAGGCTCGCTGAACTTCTCGAGATGCTCGTCGAATCCGTGATGCTCGACGTTGATTGCGTTTCTAATTGCCTGAGGCGGAAGTACGATTGGCCGGTAAGTCGATGAGCCCCAGAACAGCACGCAACTCCGCGCGCGCGCTCTGCACATCTTTCAAAAACTTCGGGTTTGCCAACATGTAACCGAAGACTACATACGCCGTGCGTCGGCTAGCCTCAAGATCGCTCGCGTAGTGAACGCCACATACAAGGCGATTGTGTGCGTAGTCATCTGCTCGTTCGAGAATCTGCTGCTTTTTTTCGGGAACCATTTGTGTGAGGGTTAGGCCAAGCAGATAGCCAGAAATTGTGTGGCCGCTAGGATATGAGTTCGCTGCTTTCGTAAGTTTGCATACGGGCCGCAGGGTCTTGTCTGCCTGGTATGGCCGGGGCCGGGAAAACGTCTGCTTCAACGCAATACTGACCGCGCTTTCTTCGCCATGCACATGGGCCGAGAGCGCCGCTGTGAGAGGAAGGCGTTTGGCCGTAAACGCTTCTCCCAACACCGTGCGGTAGCTGAAGATGTCTTCTTCCTGATCGTCGGCTATGGCCGCCGCTACCTGCGGGAGTGTCCTTTGGTTCTGGAGGGTATGAAGTTCCGCGAACTCCTGCACTGCCTGATCAGAGTTTTGTGAGGGAGGTGCCTCCAGTAAAGGAGCAATCGAAAGGACACTCGTATCGATGTAATACGCTGCATGTGCGGGAGAAGATGCCGCTCCAGTCCGGACGGAACCGACGGCTTGAGCCAATGACCGAGTAGGCGCACCTACGCAGAGAAAGCCCAGTGTGAAAAGCGCCAGAATATGCATAGCGCGAGAGTAAGGACGGGATGTTTCACGGCCGTGAACAGGCAATTACATTTTTGTGAACGGCTTGCTAGTCCCCGAAATTTAAAACAGTGCTCTCCCAGTCTGAGCGTCACGAAAGCGTGACGCTCAGACTTCGAAAAGCCAATTCGGAAGATCGTAGACCCGATCCCTCTGGATTCGCTTCCAAGCTCAGGGAAGTGAGACGTGTACACCAATCACAGGTCTATCGCACCAGGTCGATCAGGTTAGCGATGAAAAAGGTCAAAGGATCGTGCACAACGACATAGCCATCAAAGTAACCCATGTTGTATCCGGGCGGAGGCGGAGGGAGGTAGCCATAGATGCTTAGAGGGACCGGGCTCAAATACCCGATATACCCATACGGAAAGTAACCTCCCTCCGAGAAAAAGGGCCGCCTTCCTATGTTGATTGCGCGTAAGTGGTTGGAATAAAACCGACGCAGGTAGTTACGATCCGTGGGCCGAAATTGGTAAGACGGTCGGACTTGGGGTGGACGGCACCATTGCGGAGGGCGGTTGGGCCGCGAAGGGTTGGGACGAGGCTGATTTCCACCGCCACCCCCAGGTCTAGGTGGCTGGACCTGGGCCGAGCCAAAGCATTCTTATCGGGAGGTGGTTTGGGAGGCTGAACCTGAGGCGCCCCTGGATTAGGAGTGGCTGGTCGAGACTGACCGTTGCCTGTTCCATTCTGTTTTCCTGAACTGGCGATTCGTGTCGAACGATCTTGTTGGGGCTGGGACGGCTGCGGTAGTTGCAAGGCTGCCGGCATCGAAGCGGCGACCACAGCAAAAAGAAATTTAGTAATGATCCCTGACGTCATGGCCATTGCTGCTTCTCGTTCAGTGAAGGGCGAGATACCCCAGCTTCATTGATGCCGTTACTTCTATTGAAGCGTGTGGGCAATGACGTTTGCTATTGCTGTCACGTTCTTCTTGAACGTTAAGGGCGCGTTGTTCAGGTATTCGTCCGTGACGCCAATGTTGAATGAGGGGAAGGTATATACCGGAGGGTGAGAGCCGCTCCAAGGCGAGCTGAATACGCATTTGCGACATTCCACGAGGGAGAAATGGATGCGAACTGATCGAGCAAAAGACTGCGAAGGAGCGTTCGGCGGACGCTTGGGCAAGGTTGAACCGAATAGATTCAAGTCTGACGAAGGAGTGAAAAGTTGCCGCTTCTGCTATTGAACACCGCCCTTGCCGTCGAGCTCTTCAGCGGATTGGGAAGCAATTTTTTTATGTGGCCCGGCGTATGTGTCGCCGCAAAGCGTTCCCAAGGATATATCCAGGCTGCCCCAGAAAAGAACTCCAGAGACAATATTGATTCGGGGCATAGAAGACAAGTTCCATCTTGATTTAGGGCTGAGGGGTTGATGCTCATATAATTCCCCGTCAGCAACG
>JAYVDT010000334.1:0-4672 GCA_043749265.1 Rhodanobacteraceae bacterium
GGGGGCGGCGATCTCGGGCTTCAGGGTGGCGGGGATCTTGTGCACGAAAACCTCAGGCGCGACCAGAGTTGTCGAATAACCGCGGAAGGTGTTGTCGCCGCCGTACTGGTTGGGGGTCGTGGGGGCCTTGTCGGCGGGAACCGTTGGGCCGTTATAAGTGGCTAGCCAGCTTGAGGTTGTCTTCGCATCGGGTCAGACGAGCTATTTCGAGAAGTTGCCTGTTCGAATCGCAAGTGGCACGGAAGTCCAAACCTCCTATCTCACTTACTCCTACAGCCCCGTCTACGAGAGCGGATCAATCAAGGGGATTTTCGGCTCGTTGCTGGACGTTACAGCTGAGGTCCTGACAGCTTCCCAACTCATCAAGAGCGGAACTCGTGCAACTCGGGTGCTCGAGAGCATTGGGGATGCGGTAATCGTCACGGATGCTGACGCACGCATTACCCACATGAATCCAGTGGCTGAAAACCTGAGTTGCTGGCGGCCTGGAGATGCCGGCGAGCGACTTCTGTCGGAAGTTTTCGTGATCGTTAATGAGGAGACAGGCCAACTCGTCGAAAACCCGGCAGGTAACGTGAAACGGCTTGGCACTGTGGTGGGTTTGGCGAACCACACTGTCCTTCGGTCGCATAGCGAAACTCATATTAATAACAACGGAGCATCAATCAAGAATGACGAAGGTGATCTCACCTTAGCTCGCGAAGCAGAGCTCGAACGCGAACGTCTTCTTCTGGAAGCTGTACGTCAGTTGACCGAAATGCAGGCCATTTACGAGACAGCCTCAGTGGCACTTGCGATGATTGATCCAGTCGACTTCCGATATCTCCGCGGCAATCCTAAACTCGCCGAAATCTTACATGTCCCCATCGAACAGATTCTCGGTACTCCTGTTTTCGATCTTGCTAACGCGCCAGTCGTAAACGCTATGAAGAACGGAGGTCCGAAAGCATGGGAACGATGCGGAATGCATGGCGTATCGCCGGACAACTGCGGGGCATGATGTTTTTGGCCTAGAGATACCATGGAATGTTGATTATGATGATGCGCTGATTACCGCGCACAAAGAGCAGTAACTTCAATAACTGCGACCGTTGGTTATGAAGCAGGTTGTGCCACCAGTGTTTGACGACAAGCTCAGGCACCAACACGGCTATCTGCCTGTCTGGGTGCTCCCGTTCCACCTGGAGGATGTAGTCCACTAACGGGTACAGGACGAACCGGTAGGGAGAAGGGAGGACAATCAACTCGGGTATGGACTTGCCGACCGCAGCTAAGGGAGCGGCTGCATTACGCTGCCACGTTTGTCGCACTCGATCCAAATCCTCTTCGGCATCGACGTGGACAGCCTGCACCTGATCGCTCAGCTTCAGGGCGAAACGCAAACTCTTTTCGGTGATGCGGCTCCATTGATCCAAAGGCAGGATGACAAGAGGCTGCTTCAGATTATCGGTTCGCATCGGAATGTCACTTTCAATCTCCTCGTCCACGCGCTTGTAATGCCGTTTCACCGCGCTCATCGCGAGCATTAGCACAGGCACCAAAATCGCTATGATCCAGGCTCCGTCCGCAAATTTGGCCACCAGCACGACAATGAGTGTGATTCCAGTAGCTATCGCGCCTGTACCATTCACGATCATCCGGTGCAGAGATCGTGGACCTCCCTGCCGCTTCCAATGCATCACCATGCCAGCCTGGGAAAGTGTGAACGCGAGGAAAGCCCCGATGGCAAAGAGCGGTATTAAACGATCCGTCACGCCGTTGAAGACGATCAGCAGGAGTGCGGTAAAACCAACCAAGGCGTAGATGCCATGAGAATAGAGGAGGCGCCGTCCCCGAATCTTGAAGGCGTGCGGCAGATAGTCGCGTTGGGCGATGACCCGCGTCAGACGCGGAAAGTCGGCGTAGGAAGTGTTGGCAGATAGAGCCACGGCGGCGAGAATGGATCCAATGCTCAGATAGTAGAACCAGCCCCGCCCCATCACTGCTGCAATCAACTGAGACAAAACACTTTGGTATCCAGCCCCGGAAGGATCGGTAGCACCGATACCGTATGCGCGGCAAAGCAACGCTATTCCAGCAAGCAGGAGCATCAATATCACGATGATGATGGTCAGGGTGCGCTTGGCGTTCTTTTGCGTTGGTTCCCGAAAGGCATTGACTCCGTTGGACACAGCTTCGACGCCGGTCATTGCGGTGCAGCCGCTGGCAAAGACCTTCAGCAGCAGCCAAAGCGTCAGAAATGATGTTCCTGCTGGAAGACGCGGCGGCGCGATGATCGCCACCGGGTGTCCCCCGGCCGCAAACGTACGGAGCGCGCCAACCAGGATTACGATCAGCAACGTGCCGACGAACAAATACGTGGGCACCAGGAAGGCGGTTCCCGTGTCTTTCACGCCGCGCATGTTGATGAGCGTGAGCAACAGGAGAATGCCAAGGCAAAAAGCCAGGGTATGCGGCTGCAGCCCTGGGAAAGCCGAAACAAGCGCACCCACGCCCGCTGAAATACCGACTGCGGCATTGAGGATGTAGTCAATCATCAGCGCCGCGGCGGCCAGCAGACCGGCACCCTCACCCAGATTTTCCGTTGCTACTGTATAACTGCCGCCCCCATTCGGATAGGCGTCAATCGTTTGGCAGTAAGAAAAATAAACAATGGCCAAGAGAAGGATGATCGCGAAGACGATAGGTACGATGTGCCCGATACCCGCCAGTCCCAGGGGAATCAGCAGCGTCAGGGCAGCTTCAGGTCCATACGCGGCGGAACTCAGCGCATCTAGCCCGAAGACGGGAATACCTGCGATTGGGCCTATGTGCTCGGTGCTTTCTTCAGTTGTTGCGAGCGGCTTGCCAATGACGACATCAAACAGCGACATGAAAACTCCAAATGGCCTGTGAGCTAAACTGCTGCTCGCCAGATAAGAGGTTACTCGAAAGCTCAACATCTTCCTTCTATTACGCTGGCCAAAACCGGAATGCCGAGCGTTTACGCTGCCAGCAGAAACCCGGCGACCAAACCGCCCCTTTGCCGTGCGTGTAGTGAACAGCTGAGCTGACCAGCCGATTCCTTAATGTGCTTTCTTATCCGTTTTTGACGCGACCGCGATCCAGCCGTCCCTTCAATTCCTCTCTTACGAGAAGAGCTGTTCACCCAAACTTCGTTCTTTCCGCTTCATCGCAAAGTCCCTTGCGGACGCTATGCACCAAGTAGGGGCTTGTGCCTACAGAACAGACCCAACGACGGTGAGCAACGCCGAGAAACGAAACCGGATAAGAATTTATCGTCTCCTGGGAGTAGCAGCTAGAGCGATTGCGTCTGCCGCTCTGCGAGACCTTTTCAGCGTAGAAGGGTCTCGCCAGCCTCCATCTGCTCGCGTATCGGCTGCTGCGGAGTAGCAAAGAAGATTTGGGAGCTAGCCCCCCGAGAACCGTGCCCAGAATCGGTGCGACCCAGAAGAGCCAGAGCTGATGAAGGGCCCACCCGCCGACGAAGATGGCGGGTCCGGTGCTCCGGGCGGGGTTCACCGAAGTATTTGTAACTGGGATGCTGATGAGGTGAATCAGTGTAAGGCTCAGACCTATGGCAAGAGGAGCGAAGCCCTTCGGCGCGCGTTCGTCGGTTGCTCCAAGAATGATCAACAGAAAAAACGTCGTCAAAACCACTTCCGCGACGAAGCATGCCAACAGGGAATAGCCTCCTGGAGAGTGGAGAGCACACCCATTCGACGCGAAGCCTCCGGCCAGAGAGAACTCCGGTTTGCCGCTCGCGATCACATAGAGGACGCCAGAGCCGGCGATCACTCCAAGAACCTGCGCAATAATGTAGGCGGGAAGCTCGACGATCGAGAACCGCTTGCCGACAACCAGGCCGATCGAGACTGCAAGGTTGAGATGCGCACCGGAGACGTGCCCAATGGCGAAGGCCATGCTGACGACGGTCAAACCAAAGGCAAGCGACACACAAACGAAACCGATACCCAGCGTCGGATAGGCCGCGGCGAGAACGGCACTACCGCAACCCTCAAAAACCAACCAAAAAGTTCCAAACAACTCCGCGATTGCCCGCTTGGACACGTGGGTGTTGAAATGATGGTGCGGGTTTTTGTAATTGGCCCTGATCTGTGAAGCCTTTTTTCCAGGGAGTCAGGGCAGTTCTGAGTAGGTTCGCCGAATACGGCGAAGAATAGCACCTTTGTTTGTTAAGCTGATCAACTTATCCTAATCGGGTTCGCTTCACTGTTTGCGCCGTTCGACGACGATCACCAAAGCTACGACGTAGCGTGCGCCGCTCAAGAGAAGGGGCTGCCTGGTGCAGGTGTCGAGCTATTTATGTTTGGGAACAACGCTTCCGAGGCGACTGCGCGTCATTTCATTGAGGCACTAAGACCCTCAGAATCTCTCCTGGCATGATCACCAAGCAACTGTTTGTATCGCCTAGCGAAGCTCTGTACAGGTGTGAAGTTTAGCTGAGGTGCGAGCGCTTGGGGTTGGTTGAAGTGCTTTCGGGGTATGGCTACATCTGGTCCAGAAACAGCTCCCAGCGGCTCTTCTGGCCATACTTCTGAAACTCCGCCCGACTCGCAAATGTACGCTGGATCATCGATGATCGCCATCAATCATCAGATTAACCAATCAGGTTTGGGACGTAGAACTTATGTAGAGATTTCCTAGATTG
>JAYVDT010000335.1:0-4659 GCA_043749265.1 Rhodanobacteraceae bacterium
AACCAGCCGGAACATTATTTTTTGTATCCCCATCCGCAAACCGGTCCGGCATAATGCACATCATCACGTCCTTCGACGAGACGCCCGCCATTCCATCGCCCTCCGCTCGCCGCGCCGAAAGCCTGTACTCAAACTCCGCCGCACCATCGTTGTTCTTCGCCGTCACATGCAACGTTCCAGCGCCCGCGGCACGCGTATTCAGCCAGACCATCGCCCAGTGCCCATTCTCTGAGCTCTGCGTCTTCACTACCCGCACACCCTTGCCCGCCACCGTAAACACCGCGTCATGAAGTCCCGTCCCATGCACCAGTAGCATCGGGTCCGGCAGCGAAACAAACCAGTCCGGCGGGTCAACTTTAGCGATGGTCGGCTTTTGCGCTACAGCGTTCAAAGCAAGCAGGAGACCACCCAGAAGTGCAATTAGCGATCGAGAGTTGCGGCAAATTTGAGACATATTCCTCGTTCCTCTTCTTTAGAAAATAAAAATCGTGACCTCAAAAAAAAGAGCCGCACGGGGTAACCCGTACGGCTCTCAAAGGGTTGAAGCAATGAACTAGAACGTAAACCGTACCGCCATCTGCATCTGCCGTTCGGAGAACTGTCGCTGTCCATTCAGGCGCCCAAAGCTGCCATCGTTGGCATTGAACGAACCCGACTGATACGGATTATTGTCCTGCGGATTGCTGTCAGGATTCGTAAACTGCGGCGTGTTGGTCACGTTGAAGACCTCTGCGCGCAACTCCGCTCCAACCCGCTCCGTCACATGCAGCGTCTTGAACAGCGAGACGTCGCCCTGTGCCAGCCCAGGCCCGAAGAACGCATTACGGCCAGTGTTGCCCTGCAGCCCCGTGGGCCTTGCAAACACTCCACGGATATAGCCCTGCGTTACGCTGTGCGGAAAGGAAATCGGACCAATCGCATCCGCACGCTGGCTAAATACGCCGCCGTACGAAGGGTACGTGATTGAGAACGGAGTGCCCGTCTCAGCCTGTACCACTGTGTTCAACTGCCATCCACCAATCACCAGGTCCAAAGCACGGCCGGCGGTTGACGCAAACTTCTGACCGCGACCAAACGGCAGGTCATACACCGCGCTGGTCACGAAGACGTTACGCTGATCCAGCGACGAGTTGCCCTTGTTCAAGGAGTGATCGTAGAAGTACAGCTGGCTCACCGCGTAGAAGCCCAGGTAGCCATCCGAATTGTCGATGTTGTGCGACCACGTGTACGAACTGGTGAAAAGCAGCCCCTTTACAGCGCGGTAATTCAACTGTGCCTGTAGCGAGTTGTAGTGCGAAAGGCCGTCGTTCTGGTTGTACACGACCTGTCCCAGTTTCGGGAACAGCAGCGTGTTCCTACCTGCAACGCCGGGCAGGTAGTTATAGTTGTAGCCCGTGGCAAGGTGCGTGGACTTGTTGCCCACGTAGCCCAGAGTAAACACGGTGCTGTTGCCCAACTGCTGCTGCACCTGCAGGTTGAACTGCTGCACATCGCTGGTCTTCTCAGTGGAGTTCACTGCGAAAACATTCGCTCCGACAGGCGGATTTGTCCGGTCGAAGTTGGGATAGCCTGGCAGCGGAAGCGCACCGGTTGCAACTGCGTTCCCGTTGGCCGTATTCAGGTAGGTGCCCTGTGCCGCCTGTCCGGTAAAACCAATGCGGTAGCCCTGCTGCGCCGTGTAGCTTACGGAACCGCCAAACGGAACCTGCTGTCCAAGCTGGTTGTCGATGCCGCCGCGATCCTGGAAGTAGAAGATTCCGTATCCGCCGCGCAGGATCGTCGCACCGGTCCCGAACACGTCATACGCAAATCCAAACCGCGGCGCCACGTTGCCGTAGTTGGTATTGATGATCGACGCCGGGACGCCGTTCTGACCCGCCAGCTTGATGAACCCGGTGTTCGGATCCAGCGCTGCCTGCCGGTTGTGCTGTTCAGTCGGGTAGGTAATGACTTCGTAGCGAACGCCCAGGTTCAGGGTCAGCCGGTTGGTCAGCTTCCAGTCATCCTGCACAAAGCCGCCAATTTCATAGTTGCGCGTGCCAAAGAAGCCGTTCTGCGCACCAATGCTGTAGTTGTCGACAAAGCCGGTAAGCATCTCGGCCTCTTCAAAGCCCGTGAAGTCGCCATTGGCAAACTGGAAGAAGCCCTTGCCCGCAATCGGACGGAAGAACGCAACGTCACGACGGATGCCGCTGGCACCAATCTTGAAGCTGTGGTGGCCGCGAACGTAGGTCACAGCATCGTTGATTTCGTAGGTGTTTTCCGGCACCGCGTAACGGCCATAGTCGCCCGTGTACTCAATCTTGCCGTAGCCACCGATCAGCGCGCCGCCGCCCAGGTTGTTGTTGCGGTTCGCATTCACGATTCCCAGGTTTGCCGAGATCGGCGCGCCAGAGAAGACGGGATTGTTGGTAAACGTATAGCGGTTGTAACCAGCACGCAGCTCGTTCAACAGGTTCGGCGAAAACGTGTGCGTCTCACCCAGTGCATAGCCGCGGCCATGAACCGTGTTCTCTCCGGACGCAAAGCCCGCAGGCAACGTTGTCAGGCGCGATGTACGCGTAAACGCGGAGTTGTCATACGTAAAGCGCGCAAACAAACGGTCGCTCGCCAGGGGCGAGTAATCCAGACGCGAGTCAAACGTGTTGAAGTGCCGGATGTCGCTGCGGATCGCACGAAAGTTCGCCTGCGTCCCGTTGTTCGTTCCTGCAATGTTGGGCAGGTCATACGCATTCAGGTACTTCACCGCGGCCGGATTCAAACGGCCAGTCGGAATGACGTTGCCCGCGAACTGCGCACACGTCGTCGGATCGAAGATAGCGCCGCTGTCCGCAACCAGAGGGCCGCTTCCGGTATCGTTGCCAAAGTTCAACTGGTTCTGCGATTTCACGATTCGGCCAGAGTCAAGCGTGTAAGCCGCGCAACCGGTCGTCGCACCCACAGAGGGCAAAGTGGTAATACCAGTTCCAAGTAGCGACGCAAAGTTGCCCGTGCGCATCTGGGCCGTAGGAACGTTGATTACTTCCGCATTCAACGGCTGGTTCTCGCGAACACCTTGGTAATCGCCAAAGAGAAACAGCTTGTCTTTAATAATCGGCAAGCCCAGCGACGCCCCAAAAGTATTCCGCTTGAACGGAACCGGCTTGCTGAAGCCGTTGCGGAACTGGTAAGTCGGGTTTGCATCAAACAGAGACGAACGGGCAAACTCAAATGCCGATCCGTGGATCTGATTCGTGCCCGACTTGATCGTGCTCTGAATCACCGCGCCGCCCGCCCGGCCAAACTCCGCAGGCGCCGTGCTGGTGTTAATGCGGAATTCCTGAGTGCCATCCAGGTTCGTAAAGAACTCCAGGGTGTTTACCAGGGACTCGTTGTTATCGATGCCGTCCAGAATAAAGTTGTTCGCCTGCGGACGAAGTCCGTTGGTCGAAAGCGATCCTCCACCGGAAGAGTTGTTGCGGAACGTCTCCGCATCGCCATTCACGCCGGAAGCCGAGTTGCCATACTGTCCGCGGGTCACGCCCGGGGTCAGCAGGGCCAGACCGGTAAAATTACGGCCGTTCAACGGCAACTCAGTCACCTGGCGGCCTGTGATCGTCTCCCCAAGCGAGGACGTATCGGCATCCACCAGCGGAGCCGCGCTCGTTACTTCAACTGTCGTGCTCTCGCTTCCGGGAGACAGCTTGAACTGCAGAGCCTGTGTCTGCGAAACCGAAAGTACAAACCTCTGGGTCTGGCTTGCGAAGCCAACCATTTTGACGTCGGTCTTATAAGGACCGATTGGAAGTGCATTGACGGTAAAGGTACCGTCGCCATTTGAAACCACCGTAACTACCGAGTTGGTAGCAGTATTCGTGACGGTCACGGCAGCGCCCGGAATGAATGCTCCGGTACTGTCCTGAACCGTACCTTGGATACGGGCGGTGTCGGTTTGGGCCGAGGCGACCGAAAGGGTGCCCGCCACAGTCAGGAACGAACCCGTAAGGGCCACTCCCAAAAACGTGGAAGGCCAGAATCCGGCGCGTTGGCCGAAAGAGCGCTTGAACAATTGCATTGGTTACTGCCTCCTGAAATAAAACTGTCTACCAAATCCCGTTCGCCCTGCGTACACGCTGCGAGCCAATCGGCATTTGGAACGAACCCGAGTCTCTTCCTCCGAAACAACGATTGACCATCCACCAGACTACTTCTGCGTCTCTATTGGGCGTAAACAGGTAACACATTTGTTTCTAGCGCTTTATAAGCGTGAGCCCATCGGGTTTTCGACCCCCTTACCAGTTCGTGAGTCCTCAGGGCACTCGTTTCTGGGATGCTAGTCTGTATCTGTTTAGGTTGGCCTTCATCTCTGGCAACCCGAGGTGGACCAGGTGGCAATCGTTGCAGGAGTCGATTTCGGAACCCTCAGTGTGCGCGTCACGCTGCTTGACAGCGTACGGGGAAGACTCGGCACAGCCTCTGCCCTTTACCCCCTGCATCGGCGCCGGGACGACCCCGACCACGCCACCCAGTCCCATGATGACCAGATGGCCGCCCTCGTCCAGGCAACGCATGACGTCCTCAAAGAGACTGGGGTCCCCGGCTCCGACGTCGTCGCTCTCGCTTTGGACACCACCGGCTCCAGCGTCATCTTCGTCGATGCTTGCATGAAGCCGCTCGACG
>JAYVDT010000336.1:0-4645 GCA_043749265.1 Rhodanobacteraceae bacterium
TGGTGACTGAATCCATTTGTGATCTCGGAGTAACGGGAGTTTATGAGCGCTGAGTGTTATCCGATGTCGGTGCTGCCGCATGTTTCTCGTCTTTATGGCGATTATCTTGCCATGAGCGAACAGCCACCTGGCGCCGCAATCCGGCAGTGGTACGGGTCCGAGCCGGCTTCCGGCGGATGGATGGGGCGGGATATCCAGGCTGCCGACGCGCACA
The DNA here is from genome assembly GCA_043749265.1 of Rhodanobacteraceae bacterium. Taxonomy (GTDB): domain Bacteria; phylum Acidobacteriota; class Terriglobia; order Terriglobales; family Acidobacteriaceae; genus Edaphobacter. The sequence continues at coordinate 215 of JAYVDT010000336.1, forward strand.
AGCTGGCCGATTTGTTGACTCGGCAGAGTAAGGATTTTGGGGCTGGGGCGGTGTCGCTCGCAAACATTGAAAAGTTACGTGCCGGAGCGCGGGCCGTGGTGACGGGGCAGCAGGTAGGGCTTCTGGGTGGGCCGCTGCTGACTTTGCTGAAAGCTGCCACGGCCGTCGCGAGAGCCGCCGAGGCTACCCGCGCGACTGGGGTTGATCACGTGCCTGTCTTCTGGCTCGCGACTGAAGACCATGATCTGCAAGAAGTCGACCAGGTGACGTTGCCGGGCAAGCGTAGCGTGGAAACGCTGAGGCTGGGTTTGCACGCTGCCGGCTCTGAGGTCGGGGGCATTGCCCTCGGCGAGGGAGTCAAGGCGCTCCTGGAAAGTGCGTCGGAACTGCTGGGGTATGCGCCGATCTGCCAGCTATTGGCAGAATGTTACCGGCCGGAGGCCACGCTCGGCGGCGCCTTTGCGCGGCTGATGACTGCTCTGTTTGCAAAGCACGGCCTGATCGTAATGGACGCTTGTGGCCGCGACTTTCATGCGCTTGGGGCAACGACTCTCCGTGCGGCGATCGAGCAGGCCGCTGAGTTGGAAAGTGCGCTGCTGGAGCGGACCAAGCAGATGGAGGACGGCGGATACCACGTCCAGGTCCTGGTCAAGCCGGGTGCTTCACTGCTCTTTCTTATTCATGAACAGACGGGACGCAGGGACCTGCTGCGTCGGTCCGGAGAGACGTGGAAGGCCGGCAGCCGCAGCTATCAGACATCTGAACTGCTGGAGATTCTGGAGCGCACGCCTGAGCGGTTGAGCCCCAATGCACTGCTGCGTCCGGTGTTTCAGGATACGATTTTACCCACGGCGGCTTACGTTGGAGGCCCGGCCGAGGTCGCTTACTTTGCTCAGAGCGCGGTGATCTACAACAGAATTCTGGGCAGACTTACACCCGTGCTGCCACGGTTTTCCGCAACGCTGATTGAGCCGGCGGTCGGGGAAGTAATGGCGCGCCATGAGATTGCGCTGGATGATATCTTCGCTGCGAAAACGCCGGAGGCCCTGACGCAGAGGCTCGGAGCGCGTGCCATGCCGATCCAAGGCAAGCGACGGCTGGCTGCGGTGGGCAATGCGATGGATGCGGAGTTGACTGCGCTGACAGAGTATCTAGGAGACATTGACGCTAGCCTGGGCCGCTCTGCGCTTGTCTCCGCCAGCAAGATGCGCTACCAGATGAATCGCCTTCGGCGTATGGCCGCGACCTTTGAGGTCCAGAAGGAAGCCAGCCTGGGCAAACATGCCAACGCCATGATGGTTCATCTGTTTCCTGATGAGCACCCGCAGGAGCGCCTATTGGGTGGTATCTGGTTTCTGGCACAGGACGAAGGGCTGATCGAACGGCTGGTCAAAGAGGCTAGCGAGATGTGCGTTGGGCATGCCGTCGTGCGGTTATAACGGCAGTCTTTACACCAATCGAACATCCCGCCTGGTAGACGTGCTCAGGGGGGCCTTCCTGTGTGCTGAACTTAGAAACTAGGCGTCGGGTGAATCACTTTGGTTGCCGATTTCAAGTTTATGCTTGATCTTGGTCCAGACTTCATCGCTCGGAGCTTCTTCTGCCGGCTCGAACAAGAGGCGAGCCTGCGAGGCGATGTACTCCAGGTCGCGGATCAGGGCCGAATAGTTGGGGTCGTTGCGCAGCGCGGAGAAAGGATCTTCTTCATCCGGTCCATCGAAGTTGGGCGTTGAGGAGAAGAGGTCGTGAAGGTCGTCCGGTTGCCCCTGGTAGGCCGCAGGAGAGGGAGCGGCCTCCTTTGTGGCTCCATTAGCCTTGCCGGTCAGAGAGTCGTTCATAGGTTCAGTCTTGGTGGGGTCGATCATGCTGAGGCCTCCTTGGTGGGGGTCATTGCGACGGGGTGGGTCTGCACGCGCAGAAGCTCGCGAAGTTTAAGACGCGCTTTGTGGAGCTGCGACTTGCTGTTACCGGTCGAGCATTCAAGCATCGTGGCGATCTCGTTGTGTTCGAAACCTTCGACGTCGTGCAGCACGAAGACCATCCGGTAACCGGGCGGCAGGGACGCAACGGCACGCTCTAGTGCGACCCGGTCGACGGAGCCGGCCAGCATTGGGTCGCGGCTGCCGAAATCGCGCTTCGGGGCATCTTCATCGGACGGGCTGATGGTTTCTTCGAGCGAGACGAGATTCAGGCCCTTCTTGCGCAGGTGCATCAGGACGAGATTGACCGTCAGCCGATGCAGCCACGTTGAAAAGGCGGACTCGCCGCGGAAGCTGCCGAGCTTGCGGAACAGATGCAGAAAAGCTTCCTGAGTCATGTCCTCGGCTTCCGAAACATTGCCGAGCATACGAAGGCACAGGGTGTAGACCCGCCGTTTATGGAGAGAGTAGAGCTTCGAGAAGGCGTCGGGGTCGCCATTTTTGGCGGCTTCGATCGCTTCCGCCTCGCCGGCGATCGGCGGATTCCGCTTGAACAAGCCGGAGTTAGTTTTCAATTCCGTCATCGGTATGCCTTGAAGATTCATTTTGGCTCGATTCCGGGTCAGTGAAACAGAATGCGTCTGACGTCACCGACAGAAACTTCTGCCAAGCGCTTTTCCGGTCTAGCCTTCTGCAAGGTTACCGCAATCGCGAAGACTCTGCGTGCTGGTCAGCAATCGGCGTACAGACAATGCCGAACAAATAATTTGAGGATGGCCGGGCAGAAAAGGTTGTTCACTTTGCAGAGACTGGCTTTACGCGCCAATAAATCGCGCGTACAGGGATCGCGCCAGCGCTGGATCGGTCGTCCCCTGGATGAGAGCGCGGCCATCCGGAAAGACGGTAACGGAATACGGTCCACGGCGAAAACGCAACAGTAGGGCGTTGGATCGCAGATCCTGGATGTCGGCGTGGCGCGCCAGCGTTTGCTGGAGAACAGAGAGGTCGAGGGGGCGGTGATGCTCATGGATCTGGACCGAATTGCGCCCGCACAGAGTGATGTGGGGACGAGCGGAGCCGGCAAGATGTACGAAGCTGCGTTTGCCGCAGACGTTGCAATCCGGATTCGGCCTGGATGTGGAAATTTCGGATCGCGCATTGGTCCAGAGGTCGAAAGCGAGTAGTGTGCGCCGCATCAGGACAGGCTGATGAGTCAGCAGTTTCAGTGCCTCCGCAGACTGGATCGATGCGGCGAGATTTACGGCCATGGAGAGAATGCCGGCGGTGTCGCAGGTCTCGACCGGCCCTTGGGGAGGATTGGGGAAGAGGCAGGCCAGGCAGGCCGTTTCGCCGGGCAGAATGTTCATCGTGGCAGCATAGGCTCCGACGGCAGCGGCATAAATCCAGGGCTTTTGCTGCTGTACGGCGTAATCGTTGAGCAGGTAGCGCGTCTCGAAGTTATCCGTGCAGTCGAGAAGCAGGTCAGCCTTACTCAGCAGTTCGTGGATGTTCCCTGGGACGAGATCCGCGATCTGCGCATTTACCTGGATTGCGGAGTTGAAGAGGGCAATCTTGCGTCGCGCCGCCTCGGCTTTGGGTAAGGCTGCCTGGGCGTCTGCCTCGTCGAAGAGAATCTGGCGCTGAAGGTTGGATGGCTCGACGAAGTCCCGGTCCACCAAAGTCAGATTTCCGACGCCGGCCCGGGCGAGCAGTGAGGCGGTGGCCGCGCCGGTCGCGCCCACGCCAATGATGGCAACCTGCGCGGCCGCCAGATGATTCTGCCCGGCTGCGCCGATTCCTGGAAACAGCACCTGACGCGAATAGCGTTCGAAATCGAGGCCGGAGGTGTTTTGATCGAGGATTGGTTTATCTGGCACGACTTCTAACTATAAAGAAGTGGCGAAACTTACGCGGACTACGGAGACTAACGCCCCCGGACCTTTATGCATCAATAATAGAATGGTGGCAGGTAAACAATAGGTGGGCCGGTGCTCTGTAGCTGCCCCCCCGTTGGCTGGCTATATTTGGGAGAGGGCCCGAGTGTTTCGATTGAAAGACGTAAGACTGAAACGAACACTCGAAAGCACTTCCAGTGTACGGATTGCTGCGCGATGGAGCGGTGCCTGGGTCGCGGGCAGCCTGGCCTTAGCGTCGCTGGCTCTTAGCTCCGGGGCGAAAGCTCAGGTCACGGGTACGCCAGCTTCGCCGAGTATGGGCGTTACCTTGGGCCAGACTCCTTTTCAGACTGCCGACGAGGCAGAATTGCTTCCCACGGCCCCGTCCGCCGTCCCGCAGACCTCGGGTGCTATATCGAATCCCCAGCAGGCACCGCGTCCGGAGCCTGAACCGACGGTCCCGCCGCTGAGCGCGAATCTTTCTCAGTACGCCGGACAGCCGGTGGAAGAGATCCTGTACCAAGGCGTCAACTTCGACAAATCCGACAAACTGACCCAGGAACTGACCCAGAAGGCCGGAGCCCTCCTGGACCCGCTGAAGGTTCGTGAGACCACAC
>JAYVDT010000337.1:0-4642 GCA_043749265.1 Rhodanobacteraceae bacterium
GATCGTCGGGCACTGCGCGGCGGGCGCGGTGAAGCGCGCGTTCGGGTGCGCGGCCTTGGCGCCGCTTTTCTTGGCGAGGTCGGGCGTCCACCTGTTGCCCTGCCAGTCGATGGCCTCGGCCGGCGGATTCTCGGTCATACCCTCCCACCAGACACCGTCACCGGGGGTGAGTGCGACGTTGGTGAAGATGGTGTTCTTCGCGAGCGCCTTCATGGCGTTCGGGTTGGTGCTGGTGCCGGTGCCCGGGGCCACGCCAAAGAAACCCGCCTCGGGATTGATCGCGCGCAGGCGGCCGTTGGCGTCGGGTTTGATCCACGCGATGTCGTCGCCGACCGTCCAGACCTTCCAGCCCTTCTTGGCGAAGGCCGGGGGCGGGATCAGCATGGCGAAATTCGTCTTGCCGCACGCGCTGGGAAAGGCTGCGGCCACGTAGGATTTTTTGCCCTGGGGATTCTCGATGCCGAGGATGAGCATGTGCTCGGCCATCCAACCCTCGTCGCGCGCCATCGCACTGGCGATGCGCAGGGCGAAGCATTTCTTGCCGAGGAGGGCGTTGCCGCCGTAGCCGGAGCCGTAGGACCAGATCTCGCGGGTCTCAGGAAAATGAACGATGTATTTCTCGTCGTTCGAAGGCCAGGGAACGTCCTTTTCGCCGGCTGCCAGGGGAGATCCTACCGAGTGCAGGCAGGGTACGACGCGTTTCACGTCCTTGTCGATTTCGGCATAGACCGGCTTGCCGATCCGGGCCATGATGCGCATGTTCACGACGGCGTAGGCGCTATCGGTAAGCTGCACGCCGATCTGCGACATAGGAGAACCGATGGGGCCCATGGAGAATGGCATGACGTACATCGTACGGCCCCGCATGCAGCCCTTGAACAGAGCTTTCAGCTTGCGGCGCATGACAAACGGATCTTCCCAGTTGTTCGTGGGGCCGGCGTTGTCCTTTGATAGGGAGCAGATGAAGGTGCGGTCTTCTACGCGTGCGACATCGGTGGGGCTGGAGCGGGCGTAAAAGCAGCCGGGCCAGAGTTTTTCTGAAAGCCTGGTGAAGGTGCCACTCTGGACGAGTTGATCGCACAGTCTTTCGTTTTCCTCGTCAGAGCCATCGAGCCAGTGAATCTGGTCGGGTTGGCAGAGGTCTGCCATCTTCTCTACCCAGCGGATCAGATGTTTGTTCGTAGTCGGGGGCGTCGTGGGCCGAGAGTTCGTCGCGAGCTTTGTCGTCATTGGTTTGGGTTCGTTTCCTCGCTTCCAAGTGTTCGCTGCCAGTCTACGCGCTGTCAAATTTTCGTGATCAGAACGTGCGATAAGGTTTGCCACGGATTCCTTCATGATTCGAAACAGGCGTGCCTTGTGGGCCAGGCTCAGTCCTGGTTTGCCTTTTTTCGTTGTCATCCAGGGTGGCCCGGTCAAGATTGTGCTCGTCGGCGATTCCACCGTGGCGACCGAGGGCGGTTGGGGCCTCCGGGTCCTGCAAGGTCATGACACCGAATATGAGGTGCGTCGACCTGGCCTTGAAGGGCCGCAGCAGTGGAAGGTTAAGCGTCGGGACCAATGACATGGTCGTGAAGTTTGCGCTGCGGGTATCGCTGAGAATCCGGAGACCGTTGAAGTCAGCGTGACCAGGTGGGCATGTTGAGATGGTAAAGCTTGCTTGTAACGTACGCGTCGACTTGAAGGGGTGAGGCAGTAGGATTCCGGTATGAGTTTTAGAGTCGTATCACTGCTTGCGAGTGGGACTGAAATTGTATGTGCACTGGGCGCGGGAGAGTGGCTGGTAGGCCGCTCGCATGAGTGTGACAGCCCGCGATGGGTGCAGAGGCTGCCGCGATGCAGTGAGCCGGCCTTTGATGTGTGGGGATCGAGTCGGCAGATTGATGAGGAAGTGCGGCGGAGGATTCGTGCGGGAGAGCCGCTGTATGTGCTCGATGATGCGTTGATTGGTTCGTTGCGGCCGGACCTGATCATCGCGCAAGAGCATTGCGAAGTCTGCGCAGTGACGCCGGGTGATATCAGCAACGGTTGTGCGACGCGGGTCGCGCAGGTGATGGCGCTGTCTGCGGGTTCGTTGGAGGGGGTGTTTCAGGGTATGCAGCAGGTAGCTGACGCGCTTGGGATGGCGGAACAGGGACGAGCTCTGGTCAGGTCAGAACAGTTGCGCTTGAAGGCTGTGAGGGAGCGTTGCGCTCTGAAGGCGAAGATTTCGGTTGTGTTGATCGAGTGGATCGATCCGATTTTCTGCATGGGCAACTGGGGGCCGGAATTGGTGGAGGCTGCGAATGGTGATTTGCGGCTTGGCAAACCGGGAGAACATTCGACGACGATCGATTGGGAGGCGGTGCGCGCGGCTGATCCTGAAGTGCTGCTGATAGCGCCCTGCGGCTTTACGCTGGAGCGTGCGCTTGGTGAAAGGGGGACATTGGAGGCGCTGCCCGGCTGGAGCGAGATGCGTGCGGTCAAGACCGGCAAGGTGGCGTTCGCGGATGGCAATTTGTACTTCAATCGTTCCGGGATGACGGTAGCGCGGACGGCGGAGATTCTGGCCGAGGTGCTGCACGGAGAAATGTTCGGAGAATGCAGCGAAGGGCCAGTGTGGCAATGGCTGTGAAGAAAGTTCTGCTGTCGTGGTCAAGCGGCAAAGACAGCACGTGGGCGCTTTACCTGCTGCGGCAGCGTGCGGATGTTGAGGTTGTGGCGCTGCTGACAAGCTTCAACGACGCGTTTCAGCGTGTCGCCATGCATGCGGTTCGGCTTGAGCTTGTTGAGGCCCAGGCGCAGCGCACGGGTTTGGCGCTGTGGGAGGCGAAGCTGCCGTGGCCTTGCAACAATGAGCAGTATGAAGCTGTGATGGCGGATGTTTGTCGGCGTGCCGTGGCGGCGGGAATCGAACAAATTGCGTTTGGTGATCTTTTTCTGGGTGATATTCGCGAGTACAGGGAGCGGCAGATGCAAGGGACGGGGCTGCAGCCGATCTTTCCAGTTTGGGATATGCCGACGGCGCAACTTGCGGCGGATATGATCGCAGGCGGCGTGAAGGCGAAGCTGACTTGTGTGGATCCCTGGAAGCTGGATATCACTTATGCTGGGCGGGATTTCGATGCGGAGCTGGTGGCTGGTTTGCCTGTGGGGATAGATCCCTGTGGGGAGAATGGGGAGTTCCATACGTTTGTGTATGAGTCGCCAGTGTTCAGTTCGCCGCTTGCTGTGAAGCTGGGCGAGGTGGTGGAACGGGATGGGTTCTGTTTCGCAGATATGCTGCCGGGGTAGGATTTAGTTCATGAAAAGACGCGATGTTTTAAAGGGTTTGAGTGCGGGGGCAGGGTTGGTCGCGATGGGTAATGCGAGCTCTGCAGTTGGGGAGACTGGCTCTGCGGTGGGTGCGGCAGCGGCGGATACGGTATTTGAGTTGCGTGTTTATCACACGGTTGAGGGTAAGCTCGATGATCTGTTATCGCGCTTTCGGGAACACACGGTGGCGATCTTTGCGCGGCATGGAATGGTGAGCGTTGCTTACTGGACGCCGCTGGACGAACCGTTACGGGGACGTACCGTATTTTATGTCTTGAAGCATCCGAGCCGGGATGCTGCTACGGCGAACTGGACTGCGTTTCGTGCCGATCCGGAGTGGGTGAAAGTGCGCACGGCTAGTGAAGAGAAGGGGAAGATTGTGGAGAAGGTGGATTCGACGTTTATGAAGCTGACGGATTTTTCTGCGAAGGTTTAGTGCTGGGGCGCCCAACTTGTGGCGCTTCAGATTTTGGGGGAGAAGTCAGTAAGTTTCATGAAGGTTGCTTCGCTCTTTATGACGAAGGTGCCATCTTTTTCGGTCTCGGCTTTCAGGGCTACCCACTCGGGGTCGACTTTGAATTTTGCCCAGGACTCGCGGGCAGCTTCGCGGCTCTTATGGCGCATGACATAGATAAGGGTGCGGCCGGGAGCCTCGAAGTTGGTGGTCTCGTCGGTGGGAGTCCAGAAGGCTACGTTGTGCATGCCGAGGCGCTCGAAGATTTTGGTTTCTTTGGAGCGGAAGCGGTCGAGGATGAGGGGCTGCTTGCCTTCGTTAAGGTGGTAGATGCGGAGTTCGTAGACAGTGTCGTCGGTGATCTGGGCGGAAGCGGATCCGGCGCTGAGGATGAGGGGGATCATAGCGGCTGCTCCGGCGGATTGGATGAGGGTTCGGCGGTTCATTTGGGCTCCGATGAGAGTTGTGGCGATTTGGAACCCAGGTCTCAGAAGCGCGACCTGGGGCGACCCGTTTAGTGGCTGATTCTAGGCGATGGCGGCAGTGACGAGGGTTTGGGCTTCGGTTTGGATTTGCTTCAGGTGGGCTTCACCTTTGAAGGACTCGGCGTAAATTTTGTAGACGTCTTCCGTGCCGGAGGGGCGGGCGGCAAACCAACCCTCCTGCGTCGTAACCTTCAAACCGCCGATAGCCGCTTTGTTGTTCGGGGCTTCAGTGAGGATGGCGGTGATCTTGTCACCGGCCAGTTCGGTGGCGGTGACTTGTGAGGGGCTGAGTTTTGCCAGCTTGGCTTTCTGCTCTTTGGTGGCGGCGGCGTCGATACGCTGGTAGACGGGGGCACCGTATTTGGCAGTGAGTTCGCCGTAGAGCAGGCCGGGGTCTTTGCCGGTGACGGCG